>CATKAZ010000085.1 GCA_949745795.1 uncultured Oscillospiraceae bacterium
ACGTACTTCCATCGGAACCTGATATGTGGCACCGCCCATTCTGCGAGCCTTAACCTCAAGAACCGGCATAACATTTTCCATTGCTTCTTCAAAAGCTTCCAAAGCGTCCTTGCCTGTCTTTTCAGCTACAATGTCAAATGCACCGTAAACTATTTTCTGTGCAACACCCTTTTTACCGTCTAACATTATATTATTGATAAGACGTGTAACAAGCTTTGAATTGTATACTGGGTCTTGCAGTACATCACGTTTTGCGATTTTACCTCTTCTTGGCATTTCGCTTCCCTCCTTCACATTTTTTCATGAATTCATAGGTACTCGTCATCTTCTGACGTCAAGACCAATGCAGAGGATTTAATATATTAAATCTCCACATATAATCCTGTGGCAGTTATCCTATTTTCAAATTATTTTGCCTTTGGTCTCTTTGCACCGTACTTTGAACGAGCCTGCATTCTGTTAGCAACGCCCTGTGCGTCAAGTGTGCCTCTGATGATATGGTAACGTACACCTGGGAGATCCTTAACACGTCCGCCTCTGATAAGAACAACGCTGTGTTCCTGAAGGTTATGACCGATACCAGGAATATAAGCTGTAACTTCATGTCCGTTTGTAAGCTTTACTCTGGCAATCTTTCTCATAGCTGAGTTAGGTTTTTTAGGTGTTGAAGTTCTAACTGCTGTGCAGACACCACGCTTCTGAGGTGAGCTCTGATCAATAGCTGTCTTCTTCTTGGCATTATATCCTTTCTGAAGAGCCGGAGCTGTAGATTTTACATCAAGAACCTGTCTTCCCTTACGAACCAATTGATTAAATGTTGGCATATTCTTCCTCCTTTTCCAAAAAAATCTTTATGCAAACATTAAATACACTTGCATACCTATTAATTATATTACTATTTTTTTCATTTGTCAAGAGTTTTATTACTTTTTTCGCCTATTTTTTAAAATTTTTATTCGTTTTACATTTTTTTGAAAATTTCTCTTGACATTTTTATTTTACCATGATATAATGATAAAGCTTTAAGTGATGCGCCAGTAGCTCAGCTGGATAGAGTGACTGGCTACGAACCAGTAGGTCGGGGGTTCGAGTCCCTCCTGGCGCACCAAAGCATTAACGCCTTTTGAAGTAATTCAAAGGGCGTTATTTTTTTGTCTGAAAATTGGACAGAATTAAATTATACATGGACAAAATTAACTTATTTTATTAGTATTTTTAGTCTAAATATTGTTTTAAATAGAAAACGGGGTACAAACCTTCAATGTTGTATCCCGTTTTTTAGTTTTTTACTAATGAGCTATTCTGAAAATCAAGACAAACAATAACGCCCTCTGAATTACTTCAAAAGGCGTTATTGTTTTAGTGAACCAGGGGGACTCGAACTCCCGACCTACCGGTTCGTAGCTATACAAAATACTTTTTACAGCTTTCAGTTTCCTAGCTAAAATACCAGTAATCCAATTCAACCTCTCCGCTGAACACAAAGAACAGGTCTTGTTTTCCGCTTATGCTGTTTACCGGAACCGTAATTTCAGTAAACGTACCGCTTGATGCCGGGACTTCTACATATCCAAGAGCCGTACCCTTAGTACTTCCTGTACAAACCTTAATTGCAGCACCGTTTTTAGAAGCTGCTCTTACAGTCAATGTTGCAGTACCCTTAGAAAAGTCAACACCCGAAACTGATATCCAATCTCCCTTATCAACCTCGGTTATAATAGTATCACCTGTATTTCGCACGTTGATACCTGCCTGATTAGATATTGTTTCTGCTTGAACTCTCTGATAAGGATTTACTGTTTTAAGCTGTGAAATACCTTTCATAGTTCCTGTTACACTTTCCATTTTAGTACCATTCATTACGATTTTATCAACCTGGGGACTTCTATAATTACCTTCAATTCCCATTGCCGCTTCAACAGGACGTGAATGATAAAACAGGTAAAGCTGTCCGTTTAATTCGGCTATCGAATGATGATTATTGCCGTAAAGCCCGAAGAAATTACCCTGATTTTTAAATAGCTCTCCTCCATAAGTATACGGTCCCATCGGATTATCACTAACCATATATTCGATAGCACCGCTTGTCATACCGTAAGGATTTCCTGATGTAGTCCAATTTGAGCAATAGGTATAATAGTATTTGCTGCCGATTTTATTTATGCCGGAATCTTCAAATATATACGGAGCATCAATTGTCTGCGGAATACCGTCTAAGCTTATCATATCAGCTCCGAGTTTTACGATTCTTGAAGTTTGAGGATTTGCCTGCTTGCCGTCCGGCACTCCGCCTCCAAAGCAAAGGTATCCTGTACCGTCGTCATCTACAAATACAGCCGGATCAAACAGCCATACTACATCTGAACAGTTAGGAGTTGAGCGTGTTATAAGTGCCTTTCCAAGCGGGTCACTCCATGGTCCTTCAGGACTGTCTGCTGTAAGTACGCTTACACCATTACCGCCGTTACAGAAATAAAGAAAGAATTTTTCTTTACCATTAATGGTTTTATGTGCAGCACACGGCGCCCACGAGCATGTTGCCCATTTTGCCGCACCGCTCTGACCGGCAACTTCGATTGCTCCATGATCCGTCCAATTAACCATATCATCAGAGGAAATACAATTAATCTTATTTATCAGTGCATAAGTATTTTCCGTTACATTTCCGTTGCTGTCATATTCAATAACATCGTTTGTTGAATATACATAGATTCGTCCATTATATTCCATAACCCCCGGATCAGCACCAAAACGCTGTGTAAATAAAGGATTGTTTTCTTCAGCTTTTTTATAACTTACATTAGGTGTGATATTTGAAAATAAAGCTTCCATTTCAGCTGTATTTATTATTTTTTCTGCCACAGGAAATTCAGTAATTTTTTTAATAATGAAATCATTAATAAGCTGAACGTCTGCTGCGTCAGCTTTACCGCTTTGATCTACATCAGCCGCAATTTTTGCCGCTGTACTGTCAAAAGAACTGCCGATACCACGCTTAGCCGCACAAATATCAAATACATTTATAACGCCGTCCATATTAACGTCGCCTAAAACAATTTTATTTGAACCTTCACCTAAAATTGATGTTCCTGCCACAGCACCGATAGCTTCATCTATGTAGAAATTATATGTACTGTCTTTTGTTTCTACATAAAGCTGCATATTAGTCGCATCTTCCGGAATTTTATAATTTTTATTTGCCAGCTGAGACCATTCTCCCTTAATTACATCGGATTCTGCAACAGTAGAATACTGAGTATCACCGTTTGCATCAGTATATTGCAATTTTAAATAAAATTTTTCACTGCTTTTTCCGTCAAAATACGTTGTATGCACACTGAAGCTGTATTCCCGTCCTGGAACAAAAGCCTTTGGATTAAGCTTTTTTGAAGCTCCGTTCCATGCCGCTGTTCTATCCTTAACAAGCAGTGATTCATTTCCTACATAAGCAGTCCTTCCGCTGGTAAGCAGTTCTCCGCTGCCTCGTATTTCCCAGCCGTCTGTTTCGCCTTCAAATCCATTTTGGAAATACCATCCATACTCATTAGGTTTTATTTCTCCGCCTACATTACTTCCGTCGCCCCATTCAGATTCCGGAATCATCGAAGTAAGAGTTGTATATGCAGGTTTCGGCTGATTATTTTTATCATAAAGAAGTGCATCAGAACCGTCAGTAAGCCATGAATTTGCATCGTTTGGTCCCCATACGCATACAGCCGTTACCCGTCCGTCCGATTTTGGATTTGTATTCCAGTCCATAGCCTCTTTAAAAATTGCCTTGTATTTATCTGCCTGCTGCTGAAGGGTATACTTACCGTTTTCAAGACTTATGTCAAGCTCCGTTACCTGAACGTCACAGCCGATTGAAAGATATTTTCTCATAGCTTCAATATAGGAGTCGGTGCCTGCGAAACCGGTTGCATTTGCAGGAATATGCGACTGCATTCCAATACCGTCAAGAAGTCCCTTCTCATAAAGGGATTTACACATTGAATAGATAGCATCTCGCTTGTGATCCCAATATTCATTGTAATCATTATAATAAAGATCGCATCCCTCAGGAGCATATGCTCTTGCATAGGAAAATGCTTTTTCTACAAAGCTGTTGCTTCCGTAAACCTGAACCCAAGGCGATTGTCCGCTGATATTTTCACCCGGCTCCCTTGTTCCTCCGAAATTGGCAGTTCTGTTGGAATCGTCACTAATACATTCATTTGCTACATCATAAGCATAAAGATCAAGTGCGGGGTACTGAGTTTTAATGGCTTCAAACATATTTTTAATATAACTTTCCATACGCTTATCCATTACTGAAGAAGAAACCCAATTTCCGTTTTTATCAAAGTTGTCTTTAAAAAACCATACAGGAGTCTGACTATGCCAAACAAGAGTATGACCCCTCATTGGTATATTATTCTGTATACAAAAATCCATTATAGCAGATGCATTTTTAAGAGAAACTCCGATATTTGTTTCACTGCACTGTGATTGAACAAGAGTAGCATCGGGCTTCATCTCGTTTTCACATTCAATGCTGTTGAAGTCTTTAAGAATGTTAGCTGTGATTGCTGAATTTTGTACAGTTCCATTGTTAAGAATATTACCTACTCTGAAATAATTAGCAAATTCGTCCTTAAGACCTTTCTGAGCCGAAGCCGCATAG
The DNA here is from genome assembly GCA_949745795.1 of uncultured Oscillospiraceae bacterium. Classification (GTDB taxonomy): domain Bacteria; phylum Bacillota; class Clostridia; order Oscillospirales; family Ruminococcaceae; genus Porcipelethomonas. The sequence continues at coordinate 4,664 of CATKAZ010000085.1, forward strand.
GCTGTATTTACAGGAACTTTTTCCTCACAAGTAATGTTAACTTCGTCAAAGCTAAAATCATTTGTACTGTCAGTTGTTACTGTAAGTTTAAACTCATAGCTGTTATTCGGTGCGGTATAATCAGCTGTAAGTGCAGTCCACTTACCTGCCTTAACATTTTTATCCGTAAGCTCTACTATTGTTTCTTCTCCGGTTTCCGAATCAATATATAGAAGTGACAAACGGAATTTTTCAGCTGTTTTGCTGAAAACCTGAACACTGTAGCTATAATTTACCCCTCCGCTGAGATAAAATCCTTTTGACGAACTTACTCCGTCTGAATTAACTTGACGTCCTGAAACCGTCATACCTCTCGTATTTTTATATCCGGTTCCTTTTTCTGCTGTAAGCATTACATTATCAGCGTTTCCGTACCAACCGTCATAATTGACTTCAAAGTCATTATAAACAAGCTGTGCTGCAAAAGTTTTTTCATTGATTTGCGGGAAATAAGATAAAATTCCCACACAACAAGCAGCAGCTGTAAAGCTTGCAGCCACTTTTTTTAAATCCATAGCGTTCCTCCTTATGAATCAAAATTTTTTTAATTAAATTATATCATGATAAAACATCTTTGTATTGCACAATTGTAACACTTTTTGTTTATTTGTAACGTTTTTTTTAAAAAAACTCTTTAAAAACTATTCAAAATATGATAAAATAAAATTGATAATTTATCATTATTAATTTATAAGGAGTAAAATAATGACTGAAAATGAAATGATTTATTTTAGCCGACAATTTGCCAATATGTTTGGTATACCTGTCAGACTATACAAAAACCAAGAACAAATTTATTGTTTTTCAACTGTAGATTTTTCAGCTGACCCTATATTACTTTGTATAAATAAAATAATGGAGATAAATTCAGAGATTGGATACTATATTGATAATAATTTTTTATATTACGGAATAGTCAACCATGATAATTATAAATTTGTCTGCGGTCCGGTAAGTGAAACCAAAAAAACAAAAAGCGAACTCAAAGAGCTTGCAGTAACGCTAAGCGTTTCAAATAATGATATTCCAATTTTTGTTTCCCAAATGATGTCATTGTCGGGAATACATCTAGATACAGTAATACAGTCTATTATTTTATATAACTTTACTGTGAACAGAAGTATGTATGATATATCCGATATCAGAATAAAAAAATCAGAGCAGAAAAGTATTTCTTCTGAAATTAAGACCAATGAATTCAGCATTTATAATGATTCGGAATTTTATATAAACAATTCAAGATCCTTTTTAATTGAAAAAGATATTGTAAAAAAGATTTTGCTCGGAGATGTTGAAGCTCTTAAAGACGGAGCATCAAAAATTCCCGCCGTTAGCTCCGGTAACCTGGCAAATAACCTTATCCGCCATCAAAAAAATTTTTTTATTAAATTGGAAACAATCGCTTCCAGAGCAGCCGTTGAAGCCGGACTTGATATTGATGAAATAGCGGCTATTGAAGAAATGTATATAATCAAATGCGAATCCCTTGAAAATACTGACAGAATAAAAAATCTTCAATATCATATGATACTTGATTATGCTGATAGAGTCAAAAAACATAAACAATATAATGGTAATAATCATAAGTTGATTAATGATATAGCAAAATATATTCGTGACCATATTTCAGAACCGATTAAAACTTCAGATATAGCACTTTTTTTAGGAAAAAGCCGTAATACGATTACAACGGAATTTAAAAATAAAACCGGAATGAATCTCTCGGATTTTATAAAGCTAAAAAAAATTCAGGAAGCTGAAGAACTTCTTTATGAAACAAATATAAGCCTTGTTTCCATAAGTAGTTTTCTGGGATTTTCATCACAAAGTCATTTTTGTAAAGTGTTTAAAAAAATTACCGGTGTAACCCCTGCAGAGTATAGAAACAAAAAATCTCCGTTTTAAAAGCATGCCTAAAAAACTATTAATCTTTACGATTGAATGTATTTTTCTGCTTCTTCTTTTTTCTTACTGAAAATCCGAAATCTCCGAGCTTTCTTCCCAATGCAAAATATTCGCCATGAGCATATGCTGCCAATCCGCATTGCTGAAGATTCAATTTTCCCTTACTGTCAATATACTTTTCTTCTATATCTACTCCTACAATTTCTGAAATAAACATATCATGAGTTCCAAGAGGTTTTATTTCCCGGACAATACATTCTATACTTACAGGACATTCTTCTATTATCGGAGCATTGATTTTTACTGCATTAACCGCTGTAATCCCGCATTCATCAAATTTATTTACTATTGAACCTGTCCTCACACCGCAGAAATCAGCTGTTCTGCACATTGCCGAAGTTGTGAGATTAATAGCAAATTCACCGGATTCCTTAATAATATTATAAGAATATCTGGAAGGCCGAACGGAAATATACGTCATTGGCGGTTTAGTATTTATAATTCCTGTCCATGCAATTGTAAGTACATTAGGATTTTCCAACGTGCCGCATGACACTAGTGCCGGAGGAACCGGTGCAAGTAATGCTCCCCCATCCCAAAAAATTTTTGACATAAAATTCTCCTTTTACAAAACAAATGACGTGAAAGTTTCCGCTTACACGTCATTTCAATTATTATTTATCAGTTAACTCATGATATAGCTTAATATAGATATCTGCTGAATTTGCCCAACCGAAATCTTCAGACATATCACGTTTTATAATTCTATTCCAGCTTCGCTTATTCTCATATGCTGTTTTTGCACGCATACATGCATCAAACATATCATGAGCATTATATGTTTTAAATGTAAATCCATTGCCGTTTTCTCCGCCGCAATCCCTGACGGTATCGCGAAGTCCGCCTGTTTCACGTACTATCGGAATTGTACCATATCTCATAGCAATCATTTGAGCCAGTCCACAAGGCTCGCTTTGTGACGGCATCAGAAACATATCAGCACCGGAATAAATTTTTCGTGAAAGTTCCGGAATAAAGCCCAATGAAACACTTACCTTATCCTTGTAGCGTGACTCCATTTCCTTAAAGAAATCTTCATAAATTTTTTCACCGCTTCCAAGAACAGCAAATTTAAATCCTGCTTTAATCAGATCCTCAAAAACATATTTGATAAGATCAATACCCTTATGCGATACAAATCTTGTTACAATCCCTATAACAGGCTCATTCCCCTCCTGTAGTCCGAGTTCTGCAAGCAACTTAGCTTTGCAGACTTTCTTTCCTACAGTGCTTTTGGCAGAATAATTTTTTTCAATCATCTCATCAGTTTCAGGATTGTATCCATTAACATCAATACCATTTAAAATACCGCTGAGCTTGTACTGTTTCGTACGCAAAATTCTATCCATACCATGTGAAAACCATGGATCAAGAATTTCCCACGCATAGCTTGGACTTACTGTTGTTACCTTATCAGCAGTTTCGATAGCGCCTTTCATCATATTAACACCGCCGTCATATTCCAGAAGGCTCATATGATACATAGGAAGTCCCATAACTTCATTGAGTACTTCCCTTCCATAGCTTCCCTGGTATTGTATATTATGAATAGTAAACACATTTTTTATGTTTTCATATCCCTGCTGATACTTATAAAATACTTCATAATATACCGGAATCATAGCGGCTTGCCAGTCATTAGCATTGATTACATCCGGTTGAAAATCAATATACCTCAGCATTTCCAAAACTGCACGGCTGTAAAAAACAAAACGTTCACAGTCATCAAAAAATCCGTAAATTCCGTCTCTTCCGAAATAATACTCATTATCTAAAAAATAATAAGTTACACCATTGTATATAGCTGTAAAAATGCCGCAGTATTGTTTTCTCCATGAAACATCTACAGTAATATGAGTTATAAATGTCATGGAAGCTCTAAGCTGCGGATTAATCCCCTTGTATAAAGGAATTACAATTCTGCAATCATGTCCCTTTTGCGTGATAGCAGCAGGCAGCGATCCGGCAACATCGGCCAGTCCTCCGGAAGCTATATAGGGAGTTGCCTCACTTGCTGCAAACAATATATTCAAAACTTTTTACATCCTTTCAAATTATCAGATTTTTGCGTTCTTGCCTATATAAAGCGGATATGATGATGAACCTGTAAGAACTTTTCCGTCTCCGATCTCAACATTTTTATCAGTAATGACTGAGCTTATATTGCATTTACTTCCAACAACACTATCCTGCATTAGAACACAATCCTTAACAACAGCGCCTTTGCCTACCTTAACACCTCTGCACAGTACACAATTTTCAACCTTACCCTCAATAACGCAACCGTCAGCAATAAGAGAATTTTTAATATCTGATTCCAAACCGAATCTTACCGGACCATTATCTCGGATTTTAGTATAAATAGGCGCTGCCTTTGTAAACAAACTGTTTCTCTTTTCAGTATTAAGTAATTCCATATTTGCTTCATAATATCCGGACATTGTATCAATATTAGAAAAATATCCCTTGTGTTCATAAGCCATAAATTTATATTCATCTTTACAAGCTTGAAGAACATCCTTTACAAAACTGTATTTACTTCTGCTAGCTGACGTAACAACCATATTTTTCAAAAATTCACGGCTTACAACAAACATATTAAGCCCAATATTACATTCTCCGGACATTTGCGGATTAATCATAACATCATTGATTCTGTTTTCTTCATCAATACCAATAACTGTCGCAGACTGTTCCTTGGCGCTGTCATAAAAACGCTTTCCGGTTACTACGGTAATATCTGCACCGCTTTCAATATGATAATTAAGAATTTCTCTGAAATCAATTGTTGTAACAACATCACAATCGGACATAACAACATATTCGGCAGAAGAATGTTCAACGAAATCCCAAACACCGTTAAGAGCTTCAAGTCTGCCGCGGTAAATGCCGCTGTCAACATGACTGAAAGGCGGAAGAAGATGCAATCCTCCGTTTTTTCTTGAAAGATCCCATTCTCTGCCGGAACCCAGATGATCGAGCAGTGATCCGTAATTAGATTTTGTTATAACGCCAACTTCTGTTATTCCTGAATTTACCATATTTGACAGCGGAAAATCTATAAGACGGTATCTTCCTCCGAAAGGAATTGATCCCATTGTTCTTTTTTTTGTAAGGTCTATTACTGCGTCATCATGCATACTTGCAAATATCAGACCTAAAACATCATTTGTAGAAATCATATTAAATTGTCCTCCTTACACATTTTTTGATATTATCTGTTTAGGAAGAACTTCAGCTCCCTCTGATATTTCAACATTATGCCCAACAACAGCAATACCCCATTCATCACGGTTTTCAACTGTTTCAGGACTAAGACCTATTTTTGCATTTTCATGTACAACACAATCTTCCCCGACAATTGCATATTCAACAACTGCCCCGGACTTTATAACTGTTCCCGGCATAATAATGCTATAGTTTACAACAGCGCCCTCTTCAACTGTCGCACCTGCAAAGATAACAGAAAAATCAACTTTTCCGTTAATTGTACTGCCCTCTGAAATCATAGAATTTTCAACATCTGCCGTATCGCCTATATACTGAGGAGGCATATTATTATTTCTGGAATAAATTTTCCAATTATTATCATAAAGATCCAAAGGAACGCTAGGACTTAATAAATCCATATTTGCTTCCCATAAGCTGTCAAGAGTACCTACATCTTTCCAGTAACCTTCAAACGCATAAGCAAACAGTCTTTCATCATTTCCAAGCATTGACGGAATTATATCCTTGCCAAAATCCTTTGAACCGGTATTAGCATTTTCATTATCGGTAAGATATTTTTTTAATTTAGACCATGTAAACACATAAATGCCCATTGATGCAAGTGTAGACTTAGGCTGCTTAGGCTTTTCTTCAAAATCCACAACTCTGAAATCGGAATCGCAAGTCATAATACCCAGTCTTGTGGCTTCTTCCATGGAAACCTCCTGTACCGCAATAGTACAGTCGGAATTATTTTTTTTATGGAAATCCACCATTTTTGAATAATCCATTTTATATATATGGTCGCCGCCGAGAATGATAACATATTCCGGATCGTATCTTTCAATAAAACTCATATTCTGATAGATTGCATTTGCAGTACCTTCATACCATGAAGCTCCGAAAGATGTCTGATACGGCGGTAGAACATGAACTCCTCCGTTAAGTCTGTCAAGATCCCAAGGCTGACCGTTGCCAATATAATCATTAAGTACCAGAGGCTGATACTGAGTCAAAACTCCGACTGTATCAATTCCCGAATTAGTACAATTTGAAAGAGGGAAATCTATAATACGATATTTTCCTCCGTATGGCACAGCAGGCTTTGCCATATCTTGTGTCAAAGCGTACAACCTGCTTCCCTGACCTCCGGCAAGCAGCATAGACACACATTCCTTTTTTATATACATTTTATCCTCCTGACCATTGCCGCACTGATCTTACAGCAATTTTCTAATATATATTACTTTTTATTTTTAGCTTTTTTTATAGAATCTGTATTTACGGTTTTTGTATCATCTGTTTTTTTGCTGTCCGGCATTTTTTTCTTAGGCTTAGGAACAGGCTTCAGATAAATTACAGAAAGCGGTGCAATATCAATTGAAATACTATCATCAAATCCATGCATAATATATGATGCCGACTTCATAACATCAGCTGTTATACCGCTTCCTCCGAATTCAACAGCGTCAGAATTGAAAATAAGCTTATAATCTCCCTCATAAGGCACACCTATTTTATAATCGATTCTTTCAACCGGAACAAAATTACAAACAATAATAATTTCATCTCCATTATCATCAAAACGCCTGAATGCAATAACACTTTGCTGATAATCATCGTTTGAAATCCAACTGAATCCCTGCCAAGAATCATCATTTTGCCACAAAGGAGCGTTTTCCAAATAAAATTTATTAAGTTTTTCTGAGAACAAATGAATGTTTCTGTGCCCCTCATCTTTAAGTGACTCCCAATCGAGCTGAGATTCATAGTTCCACTCACAGGTCTGAGCAAATTCTTGCCCCATAAACAGTAGTTTTTTACCGGGGTGAGCCATCATATATGCCAAAAACGCTCTGTAAGAACTGCATTTCTGTTCGTACGAACCGGGCATTTTTTCCAACATTGAACATTTACCGTGTACAACCTCGTCATGAGATATAGGAAGAATATAATTTTCTGAAAAACAGTAAAAAAATGAGAAGGTAAGCTTATCATGATTAAAAGCTCTGTATATGGGATCCAATGACATATATTGCAGCATATCGTTCATCCAGCCCATATTCCATTTAAAATTAAATCCAAGACCGCCCATATCAGTGGGCTTAGTAACCATAGGCCAAGCCGTTGACTCTTCTGCAATCATCAGTACATCCGGATTTTTATCAAATACCGCTTCATTCAGATGCTTTAAAAATTCTATTGCTTCAAGATTTTCTTTACCGCCATAAATATTCGGACACCATTCGCCGTCTCTTCTGTCATAATCAAGGTAAAGCATTGACGCTACAGCATCAACTCTTATTCCATCGATATGAAATTCTGAAATCCAGTAATTAGCACTTGAAATAAGGAACGAGCAAACCTCACCTTTTCCATAGTCAAATACTCTAGTACCCCATGATTTATGCTCACGTTTTCTTTCATCTGTATATTCATAACAGCAGGTACCGTCAAATTTATATAGTCCGCTGGCATCTTTAGGAAAATGTGCAGGAACCCAGTCAAGAATTACACCGATTCCGGCTTCATGAAACATATCGATCATAGATTTAAAATCATCAGGTGTACCGAAACGGGAAGTAGGAGCAAAATAACCCGTAACCTGATATCCCCAAGAACCATCATAAGGAAATTCAGTAAGCGGCATAAGTTCAATATGAGTATATGACATTTTTTGCATATATGGAATAATATTCCTTGCAAAATCAATATAGCTGAAATGACTTTTATCTTCATTTAATTTCCACGAACCGAGATGAACTTCATAAATATTTACCGGACTTTTATAAATTATTTTGTTCGACTTTTCTTTCATCCACTTTTCATCGGTCCACTTATAGCTGCTTTTATAAATTTTTGAAGCTGTTCCCGGTCTTGTTTCAAAATGATTTGCATAAGGATCAGCTTTAAGAAGGAATTCACCCTTTTTAGTTTCAATACAATATTTATAACTTGAAAATTGCTCAAGTACAGGAATATAGCATTCCCAAACGCCGTCTGATATTTGTTTCATAGGTAATGCCGTCTTGTTCCAGTCATTAAAATCACCGACCACTGATACATTTACCGCATTAGGCGCCCACACTCTGAAACAATGATACTTTTTATCATCCTTTTCAATTTCATGAACACCGAAAAATTTATAGGCTTCACAGTTTTTTCCCTGATAAAACAAATATAAAGGAAATTTATAACTTTCTGGTAATTTGCTGGAATAGTTTTTATTCATACTTATTCCTCCTTATTACATATATTTTAACATTATTCCGCCAAGTATTCAAGCTTTTTTAGTCAAATTAAATAAATTTCATATATTTTATATAGTTTCAGTTGTATAAATTAGTGCATAATGCTATAAAAACCACAATTTTGGCTTCTTATATTTATGCAAAAATGCTTACATTTATAGTATTTCAGTTTCTGAGAACTACTCTTGCTGCCGCAACAGTTATATCATCTTTAGGTATTTCCGTAAATTTTTTCTTTGCTCCCGCACAAACATTTTCTGTCATAGTTTTAAGATCATAGACTGTTTGAAGCTGTTCTTTGATATAAACATACATAGATTCATCAACGCCGTCTGACAGCATTACCAGTACATCATCTTCATTAAAATTACATATCCGCTGAGAAATTTTAGAATCCGGAATTATTCCGATAGGGTTTGACGGCGAATTAAACATCATAACTGAATCTGTATATTTAATTAACGTTGATGCTGCGCCGGATTTATAAAGTGTCAATTCACAAGTTTCAAGATTAATTTTTCCGATATCCAAAGTTGCAAAACTTTCGTCATTAGATTTTGTCAGCATAATAGAATTGATCAATTTTACAGCTGCCGAACATTCTATTCCCGATCTTACAAGCCGCTTAAATAAATTAGATACGATTCGTGAATCAACTGCTGCCTGACTTCCGCTTCCCATGCCGTCAGAAATAAATATATAAGCATTTCCAAGACCGTCACAGAAAAATCCGCAGCTGTCACCGGAAGGCTGGTTTTCCTCTGCACTGCTCTGAGCTGATGCATATTGTATTTTATATTTTGTCTGCTGATTAAATCTCAAACGTGTTTCTCCCGAACATGAAACAGGTTCTGAAAATTCCATAGGCACACGCAGTTCATGGCTTAATATATCTGCGATTTCTTCAGGTTCTCCCATTTCAAATTCTTTGGTATAAATTTCAACAATAAGTCTTTCATTTTGATTATAGTAAGCTATGGCCGTAGAATAGCTGATTTCATACTTATTAAGCATAGTACATAAATCATGCGTCATTGTTTTACTGTAATTAAATTTAAGATTTTCAGATATAGAAGAAATAATATCCTCTGTAGTCTCCATTTGCGAGAAAAGAAAACTTCGGTTTTCATTTAATCTTGCAGACATCATTTTATTTACTGCTTCTTCTTTTCTGCATCGTGCAAAATTATCGATTATATCACGCTTACGGCAGCAATCCAGTCCTGTCGGAAAAAATTCAATACTCATATCTTTCTGCTTTTCAATTTTCATAAAATATGAATTTGTTTTTTCATAGTTTTTCTCCCAACAGTTAAGCTTATTCCTGCACTTTCCGCAAACTCTTGTACTAACCTCATTTATTGCACTGTAAGGAGCTGTTTTTCTTTCTAAAGCGTCAATAATTTCCTCAACATTTTTTCGTACGTCCACTAATGATAATGCAGCAAAATCCATTTCCGTACGCACTATTTCACTTCCTCCGCCATCTGAATCTCTGTCCAAAGCAATACCGCCGGACATTATAATATTCCCCGGAAGAAGCATAAAAATTATTCCGCCGAGCACAGCGTCTGCCTGCATACAAAAGGAAGCATCATTCATACCGGTTAAAAGCTGACCGCAAAAATCCACTGCCAGAAAAGCAGCAGCAACAGTAATACGGCTGTAATCTGCCGCAAAGCCTGCCGCAAGTCCGGCAAGTCCCAAAAATGCCGCCGGTATACCAAGTTCAGGAGTGCTTATAAATATTCCTGCCGTTGTAAGAACTCCGCTTATAACTCCACCGGAATGTCTGAATCTTTTTGCAATCCAAAGAACCATTAAAACTCCGGCAATTCTTCCTACATTAACAACTGAAACCGAAATACCGCAAAGAGCCGATACAATAATCGTATATACAACTGCAAACGGAGTAAGATTTTTCTTTTCGAGTCTGAAAACATCTGTAGCATCTACTATATCAACCGCTTGTTTTATAAAAAACGAAGATACTCCGGTTAATACTGACATTAATATATTTATAAAAACATTCATCATATTTCTGTCTACCAGCGCTCCGAAGACTATCCCGGAAAATGCCATACTTACAAATGTAACGACGGCACAAAATTTAGGAATGTTCTCATCTTTCATAAGCCATTTGCCTATTAAAATCAAAAGAAGAGAGCAAATGATAAATCCGTATTTTACCGCCGTACCGCTTATAAGGTATGTAAGTGTACTTCCGGCGAAAACAGCTGCCGCATATCCCGGTGACAGCGCTCCTGCAAGACCGCAGCAAACCGGTGAAGTAACCGAACCAAGTGTGGAATATGAAAGTAATGCCGCACCGAAAAAAGCCGCTGCTGTCAAAGCAGCCGAACCGAAATACTTGTTTTTTTCCATAACCATTTCTTTTAACATCTTTTTTACACCTGCCATTTTTATTTACTGCTGTCTGTTCGCAGTATTCTATATTATTATATACAAATACAGGTGAATTTAATGTCAATTGCAAGAGGCATCTTTTGGATTCGAAGATGATAATTTGAGATTATATAATGTTTTTTAGGAGATTTACAAAATCAGTCCAATTTTCCATTGTCAACTGTTCGCATCTGGAATTTTTTTCAAGTCCGCATTGTTCCAACAATCCGTAAATTTCTTCTTTGGAAATTGCCAAAGAAGAAGAAAGAGAATTTGCAAGAGTTTTTCTCCTCTGAGCAAATGCGCCTTTGATAACTTTAAAATAAAGATTTTTATCCTGAATTTTATTTCTGTATTCATTGTTCGGCCTTATCTGTATTACAGCAGAATCAACATTAGGTGCAGGCATAAAACTTCCCCTTGAAACATGAAACAGAAGTTCAGCGCAGCCATAATAATTTACAGCCGCAGTTATTGCCCCTGATTCTCTTGTACCCATTTTTGCACACAATCTTTGCGCAGCCTCTTTCTGAACCATAACAGTTATTGCTTCAACGGAAATCTCACTTTCAAGAAGCATCATAATAACAGGTGAAGTTATATAATAAGGAAGATTTGCACAAACTGCAACTTTCATTCCCTGAAATTCATTATTTATAAGCTCCTTTAAATCAGTTTTCATAATATCTGCATTTATTACTTTAAAATTATCAAACTCCCCCATTGTTTCATCAAGAACAGGAATAAGTCTTGAATCTATTTCAATTGCTACAACCTTATCCGCACTTTTGGCAAGCTCGGCAGAAAGAGTTCCGAAACCGGTTCCTATTTCAATTATTCCATACCCTCCTTCTGCAAAACCATATTCCGCAATTCTCGGACATACTGACGGATTAATCAGAAAATTTTGTCCAAGACCTTTTGAAAAAGTAAATCCATACTTTTCAAGAAGTCCTTTTATAACATTTATATTTGTTAGATTCTTCATATTTCATCTCCTTATTTTTATATCGTTTTACTGATATGTTTAGTTAATACTAATGAATTCAAATAATTTTTTATAAAAACTGTCCCTTTTTTATGATCACTCTCTCCAAAATGTGTTTTCTGCTCTTGCATAATCTCTTAAAATACTATATAATAAAATAAAAATGTTTGGAGAATTATATGAAAAGACGTGATAAAATAAATTATTATCTTGATATAGCTGAAACAGTTTTGGAAAGAAGTACATGTATCAGAAGAAATTTCGGCGCTATAATTGTTAAAAACGATGAAATCATTTCAACCGGATATAACGGCGCTCCCAGGGGAAGAATAAACTGTTCCGATTCCGGAAACTGTTTCCGTGACTCCATAAACATACCTAAAGGACAGAGATATGAGCTATGCCGTGCAGTACATGCCGAACAAAACGCTATAATATCAGCTTCAAGAGCTGATCTGATGGGTTCAGACATTTATCTTGCCTGTCATGATGCAAAAACCGGTAAAATAGACGGAGCAATCGAACCGTGTCTGATGTGTAAAAGATTTATTATTAATGCCGGAATAAAAAGAGTTATTGTCAGAAATACCAAAGATGACTATACAATTTATAATGTTTCAGAATGGCTTGACCAAAATGAAGAATTATTTTCCAATGGCTATTGAACGTCCCATAAAATCACCACTTGACATATTTTACACTCTGTGAGCGCATTTGTCAATTAAAACTCATAAAAAACTGCACAATTTTTTATTATGCATTTACAGAATGTTATTTTTATAAGAACTCCCCGGTATAGCTAAATAAAATTCCCCTCATGAGAGGGGAAAAAGTATTTATTTAATACATTTATTACAAGGTATAAGACCTTTTTTGAGTGCATTAGAACATGAACATTCGCAGGCTGTATCATCACCGATTATAATTTCGGAAATACAGCCTGTTATTATAAATCAATACATTAAAATGGCTTTAAATAATATACTCTATTGATTCATCATGTTTCATGTTGAACAATTCAAATATCTTATCGCGAATTTGTAAAAAATCGCTGGCTGTACGTTCACGGTGTCCTTTAAGCGGAACTGTAACAACACATTTAATCTTTCCGGGGTTTGGCGTCATAATTACAATTCTGTCAGCAAGAAAAACCGCTTCTTCAATATCATGAGTCACAAAAATAATTGTTTTCTTTTCCTGTTTGGATATGGATAATATATCATCCTGCAACTTCATACGGGTAATAGCATCCAAGGCTCCGAACGGTTCGTCCATAAAAATTATTTTGGGATCAACTGCCAACGCCCTTGCGATTGAAACCCTTTGCTGCATTCCGCCCGAAAGCTGATGGGGATGTGACTTTTTGAAATTCTCAAGTCCCACCAGTTCAATATATTTATCTGCAATTTTACGGCGTTCTTCTTTGGTGATTTTTTTAGATTCAAGTCCAAACTCCACATTTTTTTGAACAGTTCTCCATGGGAACAAACCGTAATTCTGAAATATCATTACGTTATCCACTGACGGTTCTTTTATCTCTTTGTTATCAATCCTTATACTTCCCGACGTTATCGGAGAAAATCCTGCAATTGTATTAAGGAGCGTGCTTTTCCCGCAGCCTGAGGGTCCAAGCAGACATACAAATTCGCCTTTATCAATAGACAGTGAAACGTCCGTAAATGCTGTAAATTTTTTGCCGTTTTGTAGAAAAGTTTTTTCCGCATTTTCTATGTTGATATACATCAGTCCAAACCTCCCCACGATTTAAGAATTCGTCTTTCCACAGCTTTTAAAATAGTATCAAGGATAAGACCTATCAGACCTATCACAATAATATCTGCAAAAAGTATATCAGAACGCAAATTATTTCTTGCGTCTATCACAAGATAGCCAAGTCCCGACTGCGCTCCTGTCATTTCGCCTGCAACAAGAAATACCCATGCAGTTCCTAAAGCAAGATGTATTCCGTTAGCTATCTGAGGAAATGCGGCCGGAAAAATTACTTTCCACATAATCTGCGGCTGACGTATACCGAAATTTTTTGATACTTTTAAATAAACAGTATCAATTCCGCCAACCGCTGAAACCGTTGACAGTAAAACCGGAAAAAATGCTGCAATAAAGATAATCACAATCGCCGGAACATCACCGATTCCAAACCATAGAACAATAAAAGGCATCCATGCCATAGGAGAAATAGGGCGAAGCAGTTGTAATATCGGATTGACATACCGGAACACTTTCGGAAGTCTGCCGAGTATAAGTCCAAGCAAAACGGCAGCAATTACCGAACTGATATAACCTATAGCAAATCTATACATACTGGCTTTAATATGCAGTATCAGAATGCCGTTTGAAATCATTTCCGCCAAAGCCTGAAAAGCCTGAAAAGGTGACGGAAATAAAGCAGAATCAAATTTGCTTACAGTAAAAATTATCTGCCATATTGCTAATAAAATAATAAGAGAAATAATAACATTTTTCAGAGAAAGAATTTTTTTCAATCTTCATCAACTCTATTCAATCAAAATTATTTTTTACAAAATCTTCATAGGACGGAGGATTATCAGACAGTCCGTACGATTTTATCTTTTCAGTAAGGACAGCATAATCTTCTTCTGTAATATCAAGATTATCGTATGAAATCCACTGTAATGACAATTCAAGCACTTCCTTTTCCTGACTGAGGTACTTTTCAGCAGTTTCCAAAGCCTTTTCTTTTGTCAAATTCTTTCCTGCCTGTTTGTAGCTTTCAACAAATGTCTTTGCCTCGTTTTTATGTTTTTCAATAAATTTATCCGTAAGCACCAGTCCGCAGCAAAGCGAATCTTCCCAAAGTTCTTCCGAAGTGAATAACACCCTTCCAACCCCAAGAGAAACTGCTTTTGCTCCAAACGGTTCTGCAACACAATATCCGTCAATCTGTCCTCCTGCAAGTGCGGACGGCATTTCTGTCGGTGCCAGTTCTGTAATATTTACATCGTCAATTGTCAATCCGACTGATACAAGAGCATCAATAAGAAGAATGTTATGCGATGACTGTCTATGTGGAATGGCTATTGTTTTTCCCTTGAGTTCCCTTGCGTCTTTAATATTATCGGACGCAATAAGTACATTTCCGTCTTTATGCCCAAGTGCTACAGTTTTCAGACCTATTCCCTGTTCTTTCGATTTCATAGCAAGTTCTATCAGTACTGACGCTCCGTCAACACGTCCCGAATTTAATGCATCCATAAGTTCATTCCATGAACCGTATTTTACAAGTTCAACATTTAAGCCTGTCTGTTCCGAAAGCTCATCTGCTGTTTCAAGTACGGCAAGAGAATGCGTAATCGGCAAATAGGCAATTTTTATTGTATTTTCATTAGACTTTTTTCCGCAGGCTGACAGTGAAAAAAGCAATGCTCCTGCTGTCAGCAATGAAATAATTTTCTTCATATATATCATCTCTCTCAATTTAAATTAGTCCCATCCCAAGGCCTTTCGTTTAATTTTTATATCCTCGACAATTTTATTTCCAAGTTCAATCGGGTCAGTATCAACATGCATTACTGAACCCAGCAATTCCCTTGTACCGTCTTTCAGAAATTCAATTACATTCTGTGAACCGTATATCTGTGCTTCAACGCAATGATAAGAGTTTATGCCCATTAATCTAAATCCCAAAGCCGCATCTATACCCTTTTCATTTCCCCATTCGGGCGATGTAAACGCATATGGCATTTCATACAGATTTTTTCCGAGTTCACCTGCAATACCCGCAAAAATTCCCGAAGAACGAGTATTATCAATGCATTCGCCAACGTGCCATACAGGCGGCAAATCGGGCATAAGAAATTCTCTCAGACTATTTCCTGTTTTATCGAGCGCTGAAATATTGCAGTAACCGAGTTTCATAAGCGGAAATGATGCACAGCCATTTGACAGTATCAGAATATTATTTTTAAGCAGTACATCGGCAACGTCAACAATAGCTTTCTCATACAAAACTTTAGGATTATTACAGCCCACCATGTTCACAATGCCAAGAATCTTTCCGGATTTCAAAGCATCGGCAAGAGGTTTCATACTGCCGAAACGTTTATGTACATATTCCACGGAAAAACCCACTTCCGCTTCAACCTCGTACGGCGGAATATACACCGGTATTCCCTTACGCTGCTCAAAGCTCTCAATAGCACGAATAACTATTTTTTCCGCAAGTGTTTTTGTTTCAGTAATATTTGAATGATGATGGTCATACTCATAGCGTTCAGCTCCGGGAAGTCTTGCAGAATCGCTTGTAGTAACAACTGTGGTTTTAAAGCATTTTGCAACTTCCATAATTGACGGAAATACATCCTGAACGTCTGCAACCCACAAATCCAACGCTCCCGTACCCAGAACCAGTTCTGCCGATACCGCATTAGACAGAGGAATTACTCCGCCGTAACGATACATAGCCGCCAATCCTGAACAGCATATACCATAAAAACGTATTCCCTTTGCACCTTTTGATTTTGCAAGTTCTATAAATTTTTCTTCCTGACCTGTTTTAACAATTTGACTTACAAGAGTCGGCAAATGACCATGTACGGCAATATTTACATATCCTTTTTTCAAAGCCCCTATATTAACCTTTGAGGTCACACGGTCACCGACTCCAAAAAGACTGTCCGTTGCAATATTCGCTCCAACAACTCCCGAAAAAGTAAATGCGAGTCCGCATCTGAGAAACTGCTGCATAATACTTTTCCAATCACCGTCAATTGCACAGCCTGTTTTATGATACGCCTCAAATACCTCATGGTAGGCACTTATAGGCAATATATCAAGATTTTTCCACACTTCCTGACGTTCGGACGGAGCACAGGCTTTTATCGTCTGATATTCATTCGGCTCTGTACGTGACATATCGTCAAGAAGTACATTTGCTAAATCTACAGCTATTTTCTTTATTGTACGATGCTTTGTCGGAATTCCAAAAGCTTCCGCTGTCGCTCTTATTTTTTGTTCGCCCATAATCGGAATATCAAGTTTCCCCTCTGCCGCCCATTTTAGTGAAAGAATAATTTCTCTTGCGTGCATACCGTGCTGTGCTGCACCTGCCGCCGCCGCTCTAAGGAGATTTCTTGCAACAATTAAATCAGCATCTGCTCCGCATACTCCACGCGGAGACTTTACTGTAATCTTACAAGGTCCCATATTACAGATTTTACAGCAAATTCCGGCAAGACCAAAACTACACTGAGGCTTCTGTCTGTCAAAACGATCGAATGCTGTATCAACGCCAAGCTGTTCTGTCCTCAAAAGCATTTCCTTAACAGCAGGATCAGGAGTCTGCTCTATAACATCCTGCTTTGATGGGAAAGTCTTTTTGTATTCCGCAACAGCATTCATATAATCTCGTATGAATGCGTTCGGGTCTTTATCAAGTTCTTCCTGATGGTCTGCTTTCGCAACTATTGTTGGAATACCATGCTTATCAAATCCAATTAACGCACGATGTGAATGTATATGAGGCTTTTCATCGTTATGATGATTGTGATGTTCATGATTGTGTTCGCTCATTGTTTAAATCTCCTTTTAAATATGTGTTTAGGGTCAGTGATAAGCAATTTAGCAATCCATACGACAAGCCCCAATGCAACTGCCGAAACTCCCAAAAACGTATCGTTCACCATTTCATATAAAGACGGCGTAAAGAATTTCTCACGAAATTCTGCATATTCAAAGATTGCATCAACAAACCACATTAATGATGCGCCCCAGTATATAAAGCAAAGCACTGAGATTTTCATTTTATCCTGCGGTGCAGTTTTGTACCATATTATAGTACATATAATTGCCGCAATTATTGTTATTAAAAGTGTCAAATCATTTCCCTCATTTCTTGAACTTTCTGATGCTTTTCAAAAATTCCCGAAACAATAAGCATACCAATCCATGCAACTGTTACGGTAAATGCCATACCAATCCCGACTGTTGACATTTCGTACAGCATATCTGAAAAGGATTCGGAATTTTTTGCTGCTGTAAGGAATGGAAAAAACGGTTTTATTTCGCCATGCCATAAATGTTCAAATGCAAGAAGAAATGAACCTCCCCAAAGAAGCTTGGAAAGCCACTTGATCTTTTTGGAAAAGCATATTTTGAATGAACTGTCAATACCAGATACTTTTTGTACACGGTCAGATTTCTTTTCCTTTTTTTCTAAAATGTGTGCAGTGACTGTTGATATAACAGCTTCCGCAACAGGCACAATAAAGCAAGCCATAATAAATACCTCCGTAAATTTTATTTTAATATTCCGTATTACGCATTTTCCTACTTATTCAATATGTTTTGTAGATTATGCAATTATTATACTCTAATTTTTCCTATTTGTCAACATCTTTTTTTCAAAAATTAACCTTTTTTTTACGATTGTTTATTATTTCCATATTAATCATATCAAAATAATATATTATTTTACTTAAAAAGATTTAGTCTCAATAACCTTTTATTGCATATCCGACAGAAAGTTAAAAGGTAACATTTCAAATGTTACCTTTCCAAAACAAAAAGCCCGATTTTATTTACCGAGCTTTTTGTGTGTTATAAATATTTTTTACTGTGTAAATTTTTGGACTTTTATTATACCATAGATTTTTACAAATGTAAAGTATATTCTATTCATTATAAATGTTTAAATTTTCACTTTTACACATTCTAACACTACGCTTGCTATGAATTGAATATATCAAAAAGTTATGCTTGAATTATCAACAGGCATCTAATAGCGCTTGATTTTAAAGTGTTTGTTGGTTATATTCTCCAGCATAAAATAACGCACCTATTAAATCTGCAATGCCCTTTGTTTCCAGTTTTAATTCTTCAAGTTTAAGTATTAATCCGTTCATTTTATTTTCCTCCTAAACTACTTTTACAACCGTTAAGTTATTATACTTTTTTACACTTTATACGTCTTGCCCTTTCGGCTCTTTTACCCATTATGAAACCATAATTGAATAAATGAAGAAAAATCAAAGAATCTGGACAGTCCTTTAATCTTAACGCTTCTACCAACGGGGTAACATACTTCAAAGGAGTTACGGCATATTGATGTCCTAATATATGTAAAATTTCAGACATATCGGATTCAAGCTTTTTTATTCGCTTTTGTTCTGAACGTATTGAATCGCAAAGATTATCTAAAAATGCTTTATCCAGCGATAAATCCCGAAAATTATAGCCGTGATATTTAAATATAAAATTTGCGTATCTTTCGGGTATAGTTGTTTTATCATCAATAATAAAATTACAAATCATATCAAAATATTCACGTTCGCTTAAATCAATGGTTTGTCCTATATTGTCTAGATGGCTTTTAGAGTAACCAAACCAAATGTATGAACGTTCCTCTAAAGATTTTAAAGGAGTCATTTCACATTTCAGACCATGTTTTTTGACTGTTTCAATTATTAGCGGTATTAATTCATTACGTATTGACGTTACTTTTGATGGCATTTATTTCTCCCCACTTTCTGTATTAGCTCTTAAACTTTCTGAACACTTTTCACAATAAATCTCTGTAGATTCAATGTCAAGATCTTCATTTGCAAATTCCGCAATGTCAATCATGTGTTCAACTCCACATTCGGGACAATGCGTATACACATTATCGTACTCAATATCAATATTAATCTCTACACCGTTTGCAATCTTTTTCTTTACATAAAACATAATAAAACCTCCTTAATTGAAAAATGGACTTGAAACTTCAACAATTGCTCCCATTTTAAGCAATTTATCTTTGTTTAATTCTACTTGCTTGTTAAGTTCTTCCTCTGTTTGACCGGTTACCAAAGCAATTTCCGCTGGTGTGAAATATTCATGCTCCTTAAAGTGATGGGAAAGTCCGAGCCTAACACCTATTAATGAGGCTTTTGCCGACATTCCATTGTTAATTCCGTCTTTATACACTTGTTTCAGCAAATCAAGTGTAACGCCATATTTTTTATACCGTTTTGCAAGTCTTTGCAATTCTTCATAAATTTTTGTTTTCATTTTTGGTTATTCCTCGTATAATATATTTATGGGTAATTTAAAGAGAACCCATATGAAACCTCTTGTTTATCACACAGAAATGTGAGATAATAAATCTGTACAGTC
>CATKAZ010000086.1 GCA_949745795.1 uncultured Oscillospiraceae bacterium
AACTCAAGAGGAAGTTGCTGATTTAATAGGAATTGCGCAGTCTTATATATCAAGACTTGAAAAGAAAATTATTAAAAATCTTAAAATAGAATTAGAAAAGAAATATTAAAAGTATTATAATACCGGAGTTTGATAAGCAACTCCGGTATTTTTTATGGAAAAAATTTCACCGATGCACTGTGTATTTTAAGTATCTAAAATGCCAATAATAACCTCATAAAAAATTGTGAGGTATTGGGTTATGGCATATAATAAAGTTGTTATATCCGGGATTAATACATCTAAGCTGACAGTTTTAAAAGAAAAAGAAAAAATGGATCTGCTGCGTGAAATTCAGGAAACAGGCAGCAAGGAAGCTAAAGACAAGCTTATAAACGGTAATTTACGTTTGGTTTTAAGTGTAATACAGAAATTTACAAACAGAGGAGAGGATATCGACGATTTATTTCAAATCGGAGTAGTGGGACTTATTAAAGCTATTAATAATTTTGATCTGACTAAAGAAGTAAGATTTTCAACATATTGCGTACCTATGATAGCAGGGGAACTCAGAAGATATTTAAGGGACTACAGTCAGATAAAGGTAAGCCGTTCAATGAAAGATTTGGCATATAAGGCTATGCAGGCAAAAGAACGTCTTACTGCCGCAAAGCAGCGTGAGCCGAAAATCGAAGAAATTGCAAAGGAAATCGGCGCTGAAAGAAGTGATGTAGTACTTGCTTTGGAAAGTATAAGTGATCCGGTTTCTTTATATGAACCCGTTTATTCAGATTCCGGAGATACTCTTTATGTTCTTGACCAAATAGGTGATAAAAACGATGTGGACAGTTGGATCGATGAAATATCTTTAAAGGAAGCTATAAGAGATCTTCAGCCGAGAGAAAAAAATATACTTTATCTGCGATTCTTTCAGGGAAAAACTCAGGTGGAAGTGGCAAATGAGATCGGAATCTCACAAGCTCAGGTTTCGCGGTTAGAAAAAGGCGCACTGGCAAAAGTTAAAGGACAAATTTGAATTTTTTTAAAATTTATGCAACATTTTGTCATTTTCAATCGTCTAATAAGTGAAAAGTAAATTTTCACTGTACAGATAACAAAATGATGCATCATTATTATCAATAAATCAATTGATTTCCGTGACAAATTTCATAGTAAACTTTCTAAGCTATATGAAAGAAGTCGCTAAATAATTAAGAAATTAAACGGGAAAAGGGAGATAATAATGAACGAGATTCTAGATAAAAATGATATAAAAGCCAGAGGGGAATATGAAAGCTTTGTTTTAAACCATGAAAACGGTAATTTTATGCAGTCTCTTTGCTGGACAAACGTTAAAAAGGACTGGAACTATGAAGCAGTTATTTCACGAGATAAAAACGGAACAATTAAGGGTACGGCATTAATACTTATAAGGCGCATACCCTTTCTTGGGTGTTCCTTTTTGTATTCTCCTCACGGACCTGTCTGTGATTACAGGGATACTGAAACACTTAGAGATATTTTTGAGGGAATTGAATTAATAAAAAAGAAACACAGAGGCTATGAACTGAGAATCGATCCTTGTATTACAGAAAATGACAAAGCAGAAATTGAAATATTTAGAAGCTTTGGATTTGAATTTAATGAAAATGCTCCGGAGCTTACTACTATACAAGCTAGAAATAATTATATACTGCGTATAAACGGCCGAAGTGAAGATGAGATATTTGAAAAATTTCATAAAAAATGGAGATATAATATAAGAGTTGCTTCGAGAAAAGGAGTAGAGTGTAAAGTCTGCGGTATTGAGTGCCTTGATGACTTTTATATGCTTATGGAAGAAACAGGAAAACGTGATGGCTTTTGTATAAGAAGCAAAGAATATTTTAAGCGTATGCTTGAAAGCTTGGGGGAGCATTGTCGGCTGTATATGTGCTATTATAATGGTGAACCGCTGTCAGGAGCTGTTACTACTCAGTATGCCGGAAAAACATGCTATGTTTACGGTGCGTCAACAGCGCAGCACAGAAATGTTATGCCGAATTATTTGATGCAGTGGAATATGATTTGCTGGGCTGTAGAAAACGGCTGCACTATTTATGATTTTCAGGGAATACCTTTTTACAAAGACGAAAGTCACCCTAATTACGGTGTATATAGATTTAAACAGGGATTTAATGGTGAAGTACTTACATATGCAGGTGAGTTTATTAAACGTTATAATAGATTCGATGCGGGAATTATTGAAAAAACCGGAATGTTATCCCGCAGATTTCTTCATTTAAGTCCGGCAGGACTTCTTGAAATGTGCCGAAGTCACAAATAAAAAACAGGCTTCGTTTTACGGAGCCTGACTATTTATACTTTTATTATTTTTTCTATATGACATACAAGTTTCGTTTTCAGATTTTTTAAATTGTCTGGAAAAATAACTCTGGTCGTTGAAACCGCATATTTCAGAAATTTCTTCAACAGTTTTGTCGGTAAATGTTAAAAGTTCCTTGGCATATTCCATGCGTTTGTTAAGAATATAGCGTATGATTGTAATACCGAATTCCTTTTTAAATTCTCTTGTAAGATAAAATTTGCTTATGTAAAATCTTTCGGCGAGGTCATCTAAATTAATAGCGTCAGTGAAATGCTTATCAAGGTAATCTCTGACGGAAAAAATTTTATATTTGGATTTATCACTGCATTCTTTATAAATGCAGTATCCGGTTACAATTGATGTAAGAAGATCTGTAAGAAGCTTTGCATTTATAATTTCTGTATTTTCAGTTTTATGGGTATTGTTATTGATGATTTGACTCAATATAATTTTAATGCTTTGAGGATTATTAGGAATAAATACACAGCATTTTTCACGAGTAAATAAGGAGTAGTAGTACTGTGCTGATGTACCGTTAAATCTAAGCCACATTACTTCCCATGGATCTTCCGGATCAGATCTATAGGAATGCGGATTGCAGCAATTAAGAAATAAACACTGACCGGCAGAAGCGTTATAAATTGAGCCGTCATATTCGACAATTCCTTTGCCGCTTACTACATAAAGGAAGAAAAATGAATCTAACTGAAATCTTTTTGATGAGGGACAAGTTTCTGATGAAAAATATCCTGCTTGATGAATATATAGTACAGATTTTTCAGTGTCCTTTGAAACAGTATTGGTTATTTGTATATCTTTTTGTGAAAAATAATCAAGTGAATTTTGCAATGTCTTCACATCCTTTTGTTAATTACAAATATATTATAATGTATTTTGTAAAATAAGTCAATAGTTTAAAACAAATTAAAAATAAATATGTTAAATATGTACAAATAATGATCGGCCGACATAACAATAAAATACAAAAAGAATGCAATATTATCAGTTGATATTTTGTATAAACAGGTATATAATAATATTATTGTCGGTGGCGTTTTTATAGTCGGCAATGTACAGATAAATAATTTATAAGTTAAAAAATTATATGATATCGACTTGGTTGGACATGCAATTTAAAAGGATTTTTACAGTTATAATTAAAAGATAAAAAAATAAATTTTGTTTTTAATTTAATTAAAATTATATTTAAATAATTACTGCCTGATATTATAATAGTGTTACCAGTCCATTTTAACTGTTAAAGGGATATGTTATGTCGGACATATCGGAGAGGCCTTTACAGTGTATCGTTTTTGATTATTATTCTGTATTTTACAAGTCTTATTCTGCAATTAAACAGTCAGAATAAGGCTTGTAATTTTTTGCAATATTAAGTCATACTATCAGTAATTAAGTATTGCACAGAATTGAAAAATTTGATATAATATATAATAATTAGTGGTTATTTTAACTTTAATCATCATATAGTGCCAAAAATCTCCGTTTGCCGCTGTGGAGATTTTATTATTGTTTATACAGGTACTTCAACGGCGTGAAAGGAGTTTAATATGAATATTGCAGCAGCACAGTCCGGAGGCCCTACATGTGCAATTAATGCTTCTCTTGCAGGAGTTTTTTCAGAGGCGTCAAGAAATGAACAAATTGATAAAATTTACGGTTCTATAAATGGTATTGAAGGCATCATTAATGACAGACTTGTAGAAATGAGCAGTATAATAAAAAGCAATAAGGATTTGGAGCTTCTTAAGCTTACTCCTTCTACTGTATTGGGATCATGCAGATTTAAGCTTCCTGATGCTAAGGATAACATTGAAGTTTATGAAAAAATAATTTCCTGCTTTAAAAGAAATAATATTGATGTTTTCTTTTATATCGGCGGAAACGATTCTATGGACACAGTATGTAAGCTTTCCGAATATTTTAAGCAAAACAATATTGATGTAAAGGTTATCGGTATTCCAAAAACTATTGACAATGACCTTATGTGTACAGATCATACTCCGGGATTCGGTTCGGCTGCAAAATATGTTGCGGCAACTGTTCAGGAAATAGCAAGGGACAGCTCTGTATACAGTGTAAAATCTGTAACTGTTGTGGAGATCATGGGGCGTGACGCAGGCTGGCTTACAGCTTCAACCTGTGTTCTTAAAGCAAATGATGAAAATGCACCGCATCTTATTTATTTACCGGAAACACCATTTAGTGTTGAAAGATTTCTTGAAGATGTAAAAAGAATGCTGGTAGAGCATAATGCCGTTGTTGTTGCCGTTTCGGAAGGACTTAAAATGAGCGACGGCGAGTATGCGGCTGAAGAATTCCAGTCGGGACATGATGACGCATTCGGTCATAAATATTTATCTGGAATAGGAAAGTGTCTTGAAAATATTGTCAGAAAAGAAATCGGCTGCAAGGTTCGTTCAATTGAACTTAACGTAATGCAGAGATGTGCCTCCCATATGGCTTCGAAAACTGACGTAGACGAATCTGTAAAAATAGGCGAGGAAGCAGTCAAGGCGGCTGTTAACGGTGAAACCGGTAAAATGATGGCGTTTAAGAGAATCAGCGACAGACCCTATTTTTCGGAAATTGTTACTGTAGATGCAAATGAAGTTGCCAATAAGGAAAGACTGTTCCCGAAAGAATGGATAAATAATCAGGGCAATAATGTTACGGCATTTGCTTTGGATTACTTCCTGCCGCTTATTCAAGGAGAAGTAAATGTCCTTATGGAAAACGGCATGCCTGTACATTTGAAAATTCCAAACTGGTTTTAATAAAAAATACTTGACAAGCTTAAAAAAAATTGATATAATAGCTTTGTAAATTTAATACAGATATCTCATGAATTGAAGGGGTGCACCACCACGGGTGCAGCCCCTTTTTTGTCTTTTTGCGGAATAAAAGGAGGAAACATGAAAATAAACGGTAAAGAAATTAAAATTGAAACCGCAACGATACTGTCTGTGGTTTTGGAGAAACAGGGATTTAATCTGTTGAAAATTGCAGTAATGAAAAACGGAGATATAATTCCAAAGGCAGAATATGATAAAACAACGGTAAATGATAATGACAGTCTTGAAGTTGTAAGCTTTGTGGGTGGCGGCTGATGAAAATTATACTTAATGGAAAGCCGTTTGAGACACAGTATTCGGGATTATTTGAAATTCGTGATAAATATTTTGATTCAGCATGTATTACTATTCTAAATGGGTTTCAGACATCTGACAATTTAACCGTCAAAGACGGAGATGTTATAAATATTATCAAAAAAGGAGTTATGCCTCATAAGGAAGAACTGGAAAGTCTAATGGCGGCAAGACATACGCCTGAGGTACACGGTACGGTAAAGAAGTCAAGGGTGGCAGTATGCGGACTTGGCGGACTTGGCTCAAATATTGCGGTAATGCTTGCCAGAACGGGTGTAGGATACCTGAAATTAATTGATTTTGACATTGTCGAGCCAAGCAATCTTAACAGACAAAGCTATTATGTGGAGCATCTGGGAATGTATAAAACAGACGCTTTAAAAGAACAGATTAAAAAGATAAATCCTTTTATTGATGTATGCTGTGAGACAGTTAAGTTAACCGGTGAAAACTGTGCACAACTGCTAAACGGCTGTGATATAATCTGCGAGGCTTTTGATAATCCCGAAACTAAAGCTATGCTTACTGAAACGGTTCTTTCTGTTTTTCCTGACAAAAAGCTGGTATGCGGTTCGGGAATGGCAGGATATGAAAGCTCAAATAAAATAGTAACTAAAAAAGTAATGAAAAATCTGTATATCTGCGGAGACGGCGAAGCGGAAGCAAGACCCGGAAACGGTCTTATGGCGCCGAGAGTTTCCGTCTGTGCAGGACATCAGGCAAATATGATACTGCGGCTTATTATGGGAAATGAAGAGCCGTGAGGAGGAGTAAAGAAAATGAATAAAGATAAGCTGATTATCGGAGGACATGAATTTAATTCCCGTTTTATTTTAGGTTCGGGAAAGTTTTCAATGGACATGACAAAAACGGTTATTGAAAATGCAGGTGTGGAAATGGCAACTATTGCAGTGCGCCGTGCAGATGCCGGAAGCAGTGACAGTATTATAGATTATATTCCGGAAGGAATAACACTTCTGCCGAATACAAGCGGTGCAAGAACGGCTGAAGAAGCGTTAAAAATAGCAAGACTTGCAAGAGAACTGGGCTGCGGTGATTTTGTTAAGGTTGAAGTTATCCGTGACACAAAATACCTTTTACCGGATAATTATGAAACAATCAGAGCAACTCAGATGATGGCGGACGAGGGATTTATTGTTATGCCGTATATGTATCCTGATCTGAATGCGGCAAGAGAACTTGTAAAAGCAGGAGCAGCGGCAGTAATGCCGTTGGCCGCGCCTATTGGCAGTAATAAAGGGCTTGCAACCAAAGATTTTATAAAAATCCTTATTGAAGAAATTGATTTGCCGATAATTGTTGACGCAGGAATAGGACGTCCGTCGCAGGCATGTGAAGCCATGGAAATGGGCTGTGCAGCCGTTATGGCTAATACTGCCGTTGCGACTGCCGGAGATGTAGGACTTATGGCTTCGGCATTTAAGCTTGCTGTTGAATCGGGTAGACTTGCCTATCTAGCCGGTATGGGACGTGTTCTGGAACATAAGGCAGAAGCTTCAAGTCCTTTAACGGGATTTTTGGAGGATTGATATTATGATAAAAATTCGTGAAACTAATCATATGGAATATCAAGAAGGTATGGAACAGATTGATCACAGTATCATGAATAAGGTTCTTGAAATGACTGATAGATATGACTATTCAAAATATACCGCATGGGATGTGCGGAATGTTCTGACTAAGGAAAATCTGAATACAGACGATTTGGCTGTTTTGCTTTCTCCTGCGGCAGAACCTATGCTGGAGCAGATGGCACGGCGTGCAAAAGCTGAAACCGCAAAGCATTTCGGTAATACAGTATGTATGTTTACGCCTCTTTATATTGCAAATTACTGTGAGAACTACTGTGTTTACTGCGGTTTCAACTGTTCTAATAAAATTAAAAGAGGAAAGCTTTCAATGGAGGAAATTGAAGCGGAATATAAGACTATTTCGGAAACCGGACTTCGTGAAATTCTTCTGCTTACAGGAGAATCAAAAACAGCTTCTCCTGTTGAATATATTGCAGAAGCTGTAAGACTTGCAAAAAAGTATTTTTCTACTATCGGCATTGAGGTTTATCCTATGAATTCTGATGAATACGCTCTGATTAAGGAAGCAGGTGCGGACTTTGTGAGCGTGTATCAGGAAACATATAATACGGTAAAGTACGAGGAAGTACATTTAAGGGGAGCAAAGAGAATTTTTCCATATCGCTTCAATGCACAGGAACGTGCATTAATGGGCGGTATGAGGGGTGTTGCTTTTGGTTCTCTTTTGGGACTTAGTGATTTCAGAAAGGACGCTTATGCGGCAGGACTTCACGCATATATAATTCAAAAAAAGTATCCGTGTGCGGAGATTTCATACTCTCTTCCAAGACTGCGCCCATATATAAATAATGCAGAAAATAATCCGAATGACGTCCATGAAACTCAGCTTTTACAGGTAATGCTTGCATACAGAATTTTTATGCCTTATGCCGGCATTACAATTTCAACCCGTGAACGTGCAGGTTTCAGGGATAATGTAGTAGGACTTGCGGCTACAAAGATTTCAGCAGGTGTTAAAGTAGGAATCGGCGGTCATGGAGAAAATGAGCAAAAGGGAGACGAACAGTTTGAAATATCCGATCCCAGAAGTGTTGACGAAGTCAGGAAGTCTTTGTTTGATAAGGGACTTCAGCCTGTTTTTACCGATTATGTGAGAGTGTAAGTATGGTTATAGCGGTAACAAACAGAAAGCTTTGTGCAGACAATTTTATATTACGGGTAAGAAAAATACTTTCAGCTGAACCTTTTGAAGTAATACTTCGTGAAAAGGATTTGAGTGATGATGAGTACTGTCAGCTTGCAAAGGATATTGTGACAGATAATAACGATTATAAAAAAGTACTCGCTTTGAACCGTCCGGCAGTTGCTTTTGAGCTGGGAATTGAAAATGTTCATCTTACTATGCGGCATATTCTGGAGCATGGGAGACCGTCTTATATAAAACGGGTAGGAGTGTCGGTTCATTCTGTTGATGAGGCTGTGACAGCACAAAACTCAGGAGTTGATTATCTCATTGCCGGACACATTTATGAAACTGACTGCAAAAAGGATTTACCTCCCAGAGGAATTGAGTTTTTTAGAAATGTATGCAGTATAGTTGATATTCCTGTTTTTGCAATCGGGGGGATTTCTGAAAGGAATTTTAGAGAACCTCTCGAAAACGGCGGTGCGGGAGTATGTCTGATGTCGGAGTTTATGAAATGTAAAACTCCCTATGAAAGGGTAAAGATTTATAAATAAAATGATAAAGGGGCAGTATTGAACTGCCCTTTTGTTATATTTGAATTATTTTAGTGGCAATATTATCCTGAAATTGCTTATCATGCTCTACAAAAAGCAGCGTCGGTTTAAATGTCAGCAGAAGCTGTTCGATTTGCATTCTTGAGAAAATATCAATATAATTAAGCGGTTCGTCCCAGATGTATAAATGTGCCTGCTGACAAAGACTTCCTGAAATGAGTACTTTTTTTCTTTGACCTGCACTTAGATTTTCTATGTTTTTTTCAAGCTGAGTTCTGGAAAAATCAAGCTTACGAAGAATAGTCTTAAAAAGGCTTTCATCAATTTGATTATACTCGGCGTATTCAGTCAGACTGCCATGCAAAAATGATGTATCCTGTGGAATATAAGAAATTTTCAGTTGATTATTTTTAATGATTTCACCGCTGTACTCAATGTTATCGCCGCATAAAAGCTTTAAAATACTTGACTTACCGCAGCCGTTTTTACCTGTAAGAACTATTCGGTCTTCCTGACTTACTTGAAAATTAACGTTTTTGCATATGTTCTTATTATCATATTTTATTGATATGTTATTTAGAGTAATAAGACGGTCGGAATGAAACTTCAGCGGAAAAATTTTCAAGGTATCTACGGTTTCGGTATTTTGAAGAAGTTTTGATTTTTCTTCAATAGCGTTCTGGCGGCGTGATTGTATCTGCTTGGAGCGTGACATCATTTTTTTTGCTTTTGCCGCTTGCATGGGGCGTCGATTTATGTTTTTTTCGACCTTTTTCGGATCAAAACCTATTTTTCTGCTTTCAGCCTTGTCAGACCATTCAGTTGTTCTTTTAGCGGCATTTGAAAGTCGTTTTATATCTTTTTTTAGCTTATCGTTTTCATTACGTTCAAAATTATCCTGAGCTTCCTTATTTGCAAGCCATGATGAAAAATTACCCCTTTGAACTTCAATATTATTTTTATTAATTGATAAAACGTGGTCGATACAGTTGTCGAGAAAATTTCTGTCATGGGAAACGAGAATAAATCCTTTTTTGGAATTAAGATAGTCTCCGACAATTTTTCTTGCGTTTATATCAAGATGATTAGTAGGCTCATCAATAAGAAGAAAACTGCTTTCTTTTAAAAACAGTGCGGCAAGGAGTACTTTTGTCTGCTCGCCGTTAGAAAGAGTATCAAAGGGTCTGTAAAGCACATCTTCTGATACTTGCAGTAAATTCAGCTCACGCATAAGCTGCCATTGCTGAAAATCATAGCAAATTGATTCAATTACATCGGCGGTAAGCTGTTCCTTATCTGTGACCTCATAAGGAAAATATTCAAAGGGCACGCTTGATGAGATAGTTCCGCTGTATTCATATTTTTTCAGCAGCAGATTCAGAAAAGTTGTTTTTCCTCTTCCGTTTCTACCGGTAAAGCCGAGTTTCCAGTCGGTATCTATCTGGAAACTGACATTTTCAAAGATGTTGTCATAGCTGCCGTCATAGGCAAAAGTAAGATTTGTCACGCTAATTATCGACATATAAATTACCTCCTGAAAATAAAAATAGCTACAGGAAAGTAATATCCTATAGCTCACAATTATGCCTGTATCAAGACGGATTCAGGTATGGTTTTATATGTGAAGATAAAGATAAGCAGCTTTCCTGTAAATGGCATAACAAAACCATACTGTTTTTGCAGTACATAAAAATATTTTGTTATGCAAATCCATTAACAAGAAATTCTGCGCATCTTTTCACCTCAAATCATTATACTTTATACGCATTATATCATAAGAGATTTTATTTGTCAATAGTTATAAGTTATTCTATTGTAATATTGTTTTCGCTTAACAATCCTATATAGCTTTTTCCTGCATTTATTGAAATTTCGTTTCCCGATTCGTCATATAGCTTTATGGGACTGTTGTCAGAATATTTTGACCAATTTATAGGCTGTGCCTTACCCATGGAAACATAATAGCCGTTTCCGCTTTCAAGACCTATATCCATAAGCTTTCCGTCGCTTCGAGTAGAGACTGATGTTGCTAAAATTATTACATTTTTAAATTTAAGTTGATTTCCCGTTACTCCGTCATTATGCGGAGAACCGGAATGATATTTAAAGTAAGTTTCACTGCTGCTGTCATATTCAAACGTACTGTAATATTCATCGGAATAATTAAGTCGGGCTGTCATGCAGACTGCGCCGTCAGGTTCTTTCGGAGAGTCAGGGCTGTTGAATATAAATGCGCCCGACTCGTTTGTTTCATTGATTTCTGTTCTGTATCCCATATCTTCAATAGCGTCGGCAAGTTTTGAGCCTTTCAGACAGCCGGTATGTTCGGTATCATAGTAGGCTGCCCTTTCTTCATCACGTTCAAAAACCGTACCGTAGCCCAATGAATTATCATTTCCGTCAAATCTGTCTATGTCAAGATAGTTAAGCGTGTCGAGGGCGATTGTTTTGTCCGAGCCCCAGTGGCAGTATATAGCGTCCATTCCATACGCTATAAGCGGATAATAGTATCGGCAGCTTCTGACCGAACATATGTCGGGAACATTAGTATAGTCTGCATATATTGCCATAAGGCGGGTAATTCCGCCTTCAACGGGAAGCTCGTATATAATGTCCGCTTCATCTATTCCGTACTGAGGAAGAGCGGCTTTTATATTACTTACCATTACGGCAACAGGTCTTTTGTGGGCGGCGCTTTCATTGTAGCCGTATTCACCTGTAAGGGGGTTTTTTTCATTGCTTGGAATTTCAGTAATTTTGTCCGGCTGTGATGGAGAATCCATATCTGATAAGGTTGATTCATCATTTAATGATTGACTTATTTTTTCGTTTTCGGCACATCCCGGTATTGTAAGACAAATTGCCATAATACCCGCAAGTATTTTAAATTTATTCATAATTACTCCAATTTTTCCTTGTAAAAATTATACATATAAAAATTCTACATTATTTTTATTAACTTTTTATTAATAAAATATGTACGCAATGTAAACAGACAAAAGTTTCAAAAAACCAAATAAAGTATTTGTAAATTTGAAATTAGTACAGAATTTTAATCGGTTATAAACATATTCAGAATATATAAGTCGAGAAATTACGATGAAAAACTGATTTACAATCTGTATTTCCGGATTTAAAATTAGAAAGGGTTAGCAGTATCAGTAATTAAAAAAATATTTGTTAAGGAGTAATTTATGAAGAAAATCAGAATGTTGGCGGTTATTATTTCGGCAGCTTTATCGTCAGCGGCATGTATATGCCCTGTAAGTGCAGATACATATTGTGATACTTTAAATTATATTATATGCGATGATGAGGCTGTTATAACAGGATTTGACGGAAAACCGGAAAATATTTGTATTCCCGGAGTCATTGAAGGAAAACCGGTTACAGAAATTAGAGAAAATGCATTTTATAAATGTAACTCTCTTAAAAGTGTTATTATACCTGAGAGTGTTGAAAAAATAGGACATCATGCCTTTTATCAATGCGGTTCTTTGGAAACAGCAGTTATTGAAGGGAAGATCCATTCTATTGAAGAAGGAAGCTTTTTTGATTGCTCATCTATGAAGAGTATAGAACTTCCGGATACCCTGAAAACTATAAAGAAGTATGCTTTTTATAATTGCTGTAATATCAGGAAAATAGAAATTCCGGATAGTGTTATAAGTATTGGAGAATATGCTTTTACTGATTGTAAAATGCTTGAAAATATAAAGCTTTCCGGTAATCTTTATGAATTGGATGATTTTGCATTTTTAAGATGCAGCAGCTTAAGCAGTATAAACATTCCGGATAGTATTATAAGTGTCGGAAGCTATGCTATGGGATACGAGGGAGACGGATTATTTATACCTGTAAGCAGTTTTACCGTTTTCGGCAGTGAAAATTCATTGGGAAAAGCGTATGCGGATGAAAATGGTGTGAGGTTTGTAAATTCCGAAAAAACCACAGAAAAAAATGATAGAAGTTTTCCGGTGATTCCGACAGTGATGGTAATAATTTCAGGAATAGGATTATTGTTTTTTAGGTGGACGAAAAAAATACTGATGTTTGAAAATAAATATGAATATGAACAATAATTTTATAAAAATTGTATAAATCATAACAGTCATGTCAAACCTCTTCAATGAGGTGACTGACATGAAAAAAACAGACGTTATTTTATTTACAGGACTTATTGGAAGTATAATTTTTTCAAATTTTGCCGGGTTTGAAAAAAAGCTTGACAATATCGAACATGAAGTTCTTAGAATGCATATACTTGCAAATTCAGATGCCGAATATGATCAGAATCTGAAACTAAAGGTCAGAGACAGACTTCTTGAAAATTCTGATGTGATATTCGGCGGATGTGAATCTCTTGAAGAAATGAAAGTAAAAGCAAATGAAAACCTAAGCGAAATAAATGATATAGTACTTGAAGTTATACATGAAAACGGTTATAATTATACTGCTCAGACTCAGCTTGTAAATATGGAATTTGATACTCGTGAATATGGAGACATAACAATGCCTTCCGGAAAATATGATGCACTGAGGGTTACGATCGGAGAGGCAGAAGGACACAATTGGTGGTGCGTGATGTATCCTCCGTTATGTATACCGGCAGCCGAAAAGGTCGAGAGTGATGAAAAGACAGCCGAAGATTACTTTGACGCTGAAGAACTGGATATTATGAAAAATCCGGAAAAATATGAAGTAAGATTTAAATGTGTTGAAATGTTTAAAGAACTTAAATCGAAGATTAAAAAGATAGCTTAAATGTTAACAAAATATTAACAATCTGAAAAAGGCTTGACAAACGGACAAAATAGGTATATAATTGATTAGTAAAATAAAGCAGAATATCAGTTCTCACCATGAGATGAAACATTCAAAATGGTTAATATTGAAATA
The DNA here is from genome assembly GCA_949745795.1 of uncultured Oscillospiraceae bacterium. Lineage (GTDB taxonomy): Bacteria > Bacillota > Clostridia > Oscillospirales > Ruminococcaceae > Porcipelethomonas. Next base: position 13,707 of record CATKAZ010000086.1, read on the forward strand.
ATGCAGCAGATGCTGCTTTGATTTTCATGAGTGCTGATTTTATCTGCACTCATTTTTGTTTTTGGCGATTAAATTTTATTACGCCATGATTAATGCTTGGAGGTGCTGACTATTAGCAAACAGGAACTGCAGATCAACGAAGAAATCAGAGATAAGGAAATTCTTTTGATTGACGTTGACGGAACAAAAATCGGCGTTATTTCTGCCAGAGAAGCTCAGAGGATGGCTTATGAAAAGGATCTTGACCTGGTAAAGATTGCTCCGCAGGCTAAGCCGCCTGTATGCCGTATACTTGATTACGGAAAGTATTGCTTTGAACAAGCAAAGCAAGAAAAGGAAGCAAGAAAAAATCAAAAGGTTATGGAAATCAAGGAAATCAGAATGTTTTCTGCGATCGATACCCACGATTTCAATACAAAGGTTAATCAGGCTCAGAAATTCCTGAAAAACGGAGATAAAATAAAAGTTTCCGTAAGATTCCGTAAGCGTGCCATTGCACATCCGCAGCTGGGTGAAGAACTGCTTGAAAAATTCAAGGAAGCTTGTGCGGATGCCGGTGTTGTTGACAAGCCAGCCAAAATGGAAGGCCGCAGTATTGTTATGTTCATGTCACCGAAAGCATCCAGTAAATAAAGGAGGAACAGGTTATGGCAAAGGTTAAGGTTAAAACACATTCAGGTGCTAAAAAGCGTTTTAAGCTGACTAAAAACGGCAAAGTTAAATATCAGCACACAAACAAAAGACATAGACTTACACAGAAGGATACAAAGAGAAAGAGAATTGCTCGCTGCGCAGGTGTTGCAAGCGAAACAAACGCTCCAACAGTAAAAAAATTAATTCCTTATATGTAATATCGGCAGAAGTAAAACGGAGGTATAAACTATGGCACGTGTTAAGGGTGCGATGATGACTCGCAAGAGAAGAAATAAAACTCTCAAGCTTGCAAAGGGCTACTGGGGCGCTAAGAGCAAGCATTTTAAGATGGCTAAACAGGCTGTAATGAAATCCGGCAATTATGCGTATGCAGGACGTAAGAAGAAGAAAAGAGATTTCAGACAGCTTTGGATTACAAGAATCAGCGCTGCATGCAAAATGAACGGAATGAACTATTCACAGTTCATGAACGGCGTAAAGAAGGCCGGAATCACACTCAACAGAAAGATGCTTTCTGAAATTGCAATCAGCGATCCTGCTGGTTTTACAGCTATTGTTGAAAAGGCTAAAGCTGCTCTTTAATTTGTTAAAAAAACACGCTCTTTTTCTATCAGAGCGTGTTTTCGTTTAAATTTTATGACTTTTTAATTAATCTGCCAGAATGGAGATTTTTATGAATATTTCCGATTTTTTATCAGAACCTGTTACATCTAAAGATAATCCGTCTGTCAAGCTTTTCAGAAAGCTTATGACTTCTAAAAAGGAGCGTATGCAGTATAAACGTTTTGCACTTGAGGGGAGCCGCCTGGTTTTTGACGCTCTTAAAAGCAATGCTCCTGTGGAAAAAATATTTATTACTCTGTCGGCGTTGAGGAAATACGGAGATCATATAAAAAATATTGAGGGAATTAATATAATATTAATATCTGATGATTTAGGCGGAAAAATTTCCGATACCGGAAAAACTCAAGGAATTTTTGCTGAATGTGCCTTTATTGACAAAACGGATAAGCTTGACAATCTTAAAAAAAATGGACGTTATGCTGTACTCTATCAGCTTCAGGATCCGGGAAATGCCGGTATGATAATAAGAACCGCCGATGCATTAGGTCTTGACGGCGTAATTTTTTCCGGAAGCTGTGATATATATAATCCTAAGGTTATACGTTCTACAATGGGTTCTATTTTCAGAATTCCAGTGTACAGGGATGTACCTGTTGACGATGTTTTTATTGCTATGGATAATGCGGGAATCAGTACATATGCTGCTGTTGTGGACAAGAATGCAGACGACATTAAAACAGTTGATTTCTGCAATGGCGGAGGTATTATTATAGGTAATGAGGGAAATGGATTGCCTGATGAAATAGTTTTAAAATGCAGAGAAAGAATAACAATAAAAATGAACGGAAATATAGATTCACTGAATGCGGCAATGGCTACGGGAATAATAATGTGGGAGCTGATGAAATTTGAGTAATGTAAGATATTGGCTTTGGTTTGTAATGGCTTTCAGACCCGGAAATGAACGTATATGGGAAATGGTTACTCCTTTTCAGGATATAAAAAAGGCATATGAGTGTGTACACGACGGAAATCATGCTGCTATGAATGCTAAGGAAAGGAAGTCAGCTGTTACTACTCATATAGAACAGTGCGACAGTATAATTCAATACTGTGAGGATAAAGGATACCGAATAATAACATTTGAAGATGAAAATTATCCTCCTCTGCTAAGGAATATTTACAATCCTCCTGCCGTACTGTTTTGTATGGGTAATATTGAAAATTTTATAAGCCGTCCTGCTGTAGCGTGTGTGGGGACAAGAAGACCGTCGGTTTACAGCGCCGAAATAACAGAAAAAATATGCGGAGAACTGGCAAAGAGAGAAATAGCAGTCGTAAGCGGCTTTGCGCTGGGACTTGATTCGGCTGCTCATAAGGGTGTTCTTAAGCAAAACGGCTGTACTGCCGCTGTGCTTGCATGCGGTCTTGATGTTAATTATCCGAAAGAAAATGAAAAAGCAAAGAAAATGGTGGCGGTAAACGGTGTTGTTATAACGGAATATCTTCCGGGTACACGGCCTGACAGGTTTTGCTTTCATATAAGAAACAGAATTATATCCGGAATGTGTTTTGGCACTCTTGTTACGGAAGCAGATGAAAAAAGCGGTTCTCTGATTACTGCGGCTCATGCGGCAGAACAGGGAAGGACGGTTTTTTGCATTCCACCCGGAGATATATTTGACAAAAGGTACTCCGGAGTGATAAAATATCTTCGTGACGGTGCTGTTCCGGTTTTCAGTCACCTTGATATTTTATATGAATATTATACCTCGGATTACTTTAGGAATAATGAAATATCAATGAAATGGCCGGAATTATACGGTGAAGATGATATTCCTTATCGTGACAGCAGAATAGTTAAAAAGAGATCCGTAAGCGTTAAGACAGAATCTTCGATAGAGAAGAGAGCAAATGTTCCGGAAAAGCAAATGGTGTATGAACAGCTTTTAGATGAAATGACAGATGAACAGCGTCTTGTGGCGGTATGTCTTAAAGACGGTGATTTGCATTCCGATGAGATCGCACTGTCTGCGGATATAGATTCATTTCGTGTTCTGGCAGTTCTTACTGAACTGGAAATAATGGGTGCAGCAGAACTCAGACCGGACAATAAATACAGACTTTGCTGAAAAAATTTAACTGAGAATTTTAAGAAAGGAGATTTTTTCGTAAATTTGCGAAAAAATATTATATAGATATGTCAAATTTAGTAATTGTTGAGTCTCCTGCCAAGGCTAAGACAATAAAGAAATATCTTGGCGGAGACTATGAAGTCATTGCTTCAATGGGACATGTAAGGGATTTGCCTAAATCTAAAATGGGTATAGATTTTGAAAATAATTTTGAACCTCAGTATGTAGATATGAAGGGTAAAGAAGATGTTATTAAGGAACTTAAAAAGTACGCTAAAAAAAGTGAACATGTTTTCCTTGCAACTGACCCGGACCGTGAAGGAGAAGCTATTTCATGGCATATATCGCATATGCTTGGATTGAATCTTGATGATAATAACAGAGTAGAATTTAATGAAATAACTAAGTCCGGAGTAAGGGCGGGTATGAGCAATCCTCATAAAATAGACCTTGATCTTGTAAATGCTCAGCAGGCAAGACGAATTCTTGACAGAATAGTCGGTTATAAGCTTAGCCCGTTTCTGTGGAAAAAGGTTAAAAGAGGACTGTCAGCCGGACGTGTTCAGTCGGTAGCGGTGCGTCTTATCGTGGACAGAGAAAAGGAAGTAAAGGAATTTGTTCCTCAGGAATACTGGAGTATTGACGCTAAATTTACTGCGCCGTCCAGCCGTAAGATTTTTGCCGCAAAGCTTTCTGCGATTGACGGTAAAAAGGCTGAATTGGCGAATCAGGAAGAAACAGACAAGGTTTTAAAAAGACTGGAAAATGCAGTATATACTGTAACTGACGTTAAGAAGAGAGTTACAAGAAAACAGCCTGCGCCTCCGTTTATAACCTCTACTTTACAGCAGGAAGCGTCTAAAAGAATGGGATTTCAGGCCAAGAGAACTATGAAGGCCGCTCAGGAGCTGTATGAAGGTGTTGAAATTGAGGGAATGGGCGCTGTGGGTCTTATAACCTATATGAGAACTGACAGTCTTAGAATTTCCGATGAAGCAAGAGACGCAGCTGCAAAGTGTATAGAAGAAATATACGGTAAGGAATATCTTCCGCCGTCTCCGAGGGTTTTTAAATCAAAGAAAAGCGCTCAGGACGCTCATGAAGCAATACGTCCGTCTTTGCCGGAGCTTACACCGGATAGGGTTAAGGCAAGTTTAACTACAGATCAATTTAAAGTATATAAGCTTATATGGGAAAGATTTATTGCAAGCCAAATGGCAAACGCTCTTCTTGATACGGTATCGGTTACAATTGAAGCAGAAGGCTGTACTTTTAAAGCGTCCGGTTATTCTGTAAAGTTCGACGGTTTTACAAAGCTGTATGAAGAAAAAAAGGAAAACGATGAAGAAAACAATAAAATGCTGCCTCCGATAAATAAGGAAGATATTTTAAAGCTGAAAGAAATTTCGGGAAATCAGCATTTTACTCAGCCGCCGTCCAGATTTACAGAAGCTTCTCTTATTAAAACCATGGAAGAAAACGGTATAGGCAGACCCAGTACCTATGCTCCTACTATTTCAACAATTATTTCACGTATGTATGTTGAACGTGATGGTAAGCAGCTTAGACCTACAGCTTTGGGAGAAGTTACGACTGACCTTATGAAGGATCACTTCAAGCATATTGTGGACGCTAAATTTACAGCCAAAATGGAAAGCGACCTTGACGGAGTTGAAAGAGGAGAAACCAACTGGGTAGATACTTTAGACGTATTTTATAAGGATTTTGATAAAGTAATGACCAAGGCTGAAAAGGCTATGGAGGGCAAAAGAGTTAAGGTTCCTGATGAGGAAACAGACGTTGAATGCGATGTCTGCGGGAGAAAAATGGTTATTAAAATCGGACGATTCGGTAAATTTCTTGCATGTCCGGGATTTCCTGAATGTAAAAATACTAAAAAAATCGTTCAGGCAACAAAAGGTACTTGCCCTCTTTGCGGCAGTAAAATTGTTCTTAAAAAGTCTAAAAAGGGCAGAAATTTTTATGGCTGTGACAGCTATCCGGACTGTAATTTTATGACATGGTATGCTCCTGTTGAAGATAAATGTCCGAAGTGCGGAAGTACTCTTTTCAAAAAAGGCGGAAAATCCGGAAAGCTTTTATGTGAAAAGCCTGACTGCGGTTATGAAAGGAATCTCTGATGACAGTTAAAATTATCGGCGGAGGACTTGCCGGCTGTGAAGCGGCGTGGCAGTTAGCAAGTGCAGAAATAAAATCCTGTATATATGAAATGAAACCCCATAAATATACACCGGCACATCATTATTCCGGTTTGGCAGAGCTTGTATGCTCCAATTCTCTTAAAGCCTCCAGACATGATTCGGCTGCCGGACTTCTCAAAGAAGAAATGGAAATTCTAGGTTCGCTTATCGTACCCTGTGCCAAGGAAAATGCCGTTGAGGCAGGAGGTGCGTTGGCGGTTGACAGAGAGAAATTCTCTGATGCGGTTACCGAAAAAATAAAACAGAATCCGCTTATAGACATAATTCATGAGGAAATAACCCGAATTCCGGACGGACCTGTTATAATAGCTACCGGTCCGCTTACTTCGGGAGGTCTTGCAGAAAGTATTCGTGAAAAATGCGGTGATTATCTAAGCTTTTTTGATGCAGCCGCTCCTATTGTGACATTTGAAAGTCTTGATATGGAAAAGGTATTCTTTGCCTCACGTTATGACAGAGGAGACGCAGATTATATAAACTGTCCTATGAATAAGGAAGAATATCTTGCTTTTTATAATGCGCTTATTACTGCCGAATCTGCACCTTTAAAGGAATTTGACAAAAGAGATTTTAAGGTGTATGAGGGCTGTATGCCTGTGGAGGTACTTGCCAAAAGAGGAGAGGATACCATGCGTTTCGGTCCGTTAAAGCCTGTGGGACTTATTGATAAGCGTACAGGAAAACGTCCTTATGCTGTGGTCCAGCTGCGGAAGGAAAATGCTGAAGGAACTATGTATAACCTTGTAGGATTTCAGACAAATCTTAAATTCGGCGAGCAGAAGAGAGTATTTTCTATGATTACAGGTCTTGAAAATGCAGAGTTTGTAAGATACGGTGTTATGCACAGAAATTCTTTTATTGACAGTCCGAGGCTGTTAGATCCGTCATTTAGCCTGAAAAGCGATCGTAATATATTTTTTGCCGGACAAATTACAGGTGTTGAAGGATATATCGAATCTGCGGCAAGCGGGATTATGGCAGGAATTAATATGGCAAGATATTTAAACGGTGAACCGTCGTTGATACTTCCTCCTGAAACTATGATAGGCGCTTTGACTGCATATATCAGCGGAGGGTGCAGCGGAGAATTTCAGCCAATGGGCTGCAATATGGGTATTTTGCCCGAACTTCCGGAAAGAATAAAGGATAAAAAAGTAAAATATAAGGCTTATTCGGACCGTGCTATAGACGCTCTGGAATGTACATTAAATAAAAAAGGTTGACGTATATGAATATAATTGTAGATGCATTCGGAGGAGATAATGCTCCTTTGGAAGTTATTAAGGGCTGCCGTTTGGCACAGGAAAATCTTGGGATTGATATAACGCTTACGGGAGATAAAAATATAATTATTAAGACTGCTTCGGATAATGGAATAGATATTAGCGGTATGAATATAGAACATTCGGATACTGTAATTGATATTCATGAAGAACCTTCGGAAATTTTAAAAAGCCGTAATGATTGTTCAATGGCAGTTGGCTTGAAGCTGCTTAGTGCGGATAAAGGCGACGCATTTGTATGTGCGGGAAGTACCGGAGCGCTGGTAGTCGGTTCTACTTTTATAGCAAAAAGAATCAAGGGTATAAAGAGAGCTGTACTTGCACCTATTCTGCCGACTGCAAAAGGTCATGTTATGCTGGTGGATGGGGGTGCGAATGTTGACTGCCGTCCTGAAATGCTGGTACAATTTGCTTTAATGGCGTCTGCATATATGGAAAAGGTAAAGGGGATTAAAAATCCTAAAGTCGGTCTTATTAACGTTGGCACAGAAGATACAAAGGGACGGGAACTGGAAATTGAAACATATAAGCTTCTGGAAAATGCTCCGGTTAATTTCTGTGGGAATCTTGAGGCCAGAGATTTGCCTAAAGGAAATTTTGACGTTGCCGTGTCCGACGGCTTTACGGGAAATGTGGTGTTAAAGCTATATGAGGGAATGGGTTCGTTCTTTTCCGGAGCATTAAAAAATATTTTTTCAGGCGGAATCCTTTCGAAGCTTTCTGCGCTTATGGTTATGGGGAAACTAAAAGGTTTTAAAAAACAGATGGATTATACAGAAGAGGGCGGAGCCGTTTTAATGGGAATCTCAAAACCGGTTATTAAAGCTCATGGAAGCTCTGATGCCAAGGCATTTTATAATGCTATCAGACAGGCAAAAAATTGTGTTGCCGGCGGGGTAACGGAAACCATTATTAAATCCATAAATAAGTAACAGAGGAAAATCAAATGGAAAATTATGATAAAAATTTAGAAGAGTTTGAAGGAAAAATAAGATATATTTTTACTAATAAAAATTTAATAGTAGAAGCGTTATCTCATTCTTCTTATGCAAATGAAAAAAGAAAAACAAGACATAGTAATGAACGTCTTGAATTTTTGGGAGACAGTGTTTTATCAATTGTTGTTTCACAATATTTGTTTGAACATTTTACTCATCTTCCTGAGGGTGAATTAACTAAAATAAGAGCATCACTTGTATGTGAAAAATCTCTATACAAATTTGCAATGCAAATTGATCTTGGTGAACATATTCTTTTGGGAAAAGGCGAAGAAAATACCGGCGGACGTGAAAGACCTTCAATACTTGCAGACGCTTTTGAAGCAGTAATTGCGGCAGTATATCTGGACGGGGGTCTTGAAGTGGCAAGAAAATATATTTTAAGATTTATCCCGAAGGATATTGACAATCGTAAGCCGGTTTCTTTTAGTGATCATAAAACTATACTTCAGGAAATTATTCAGAAAAATCCGGAGGAAAAGGTTGAATATAAGCTTGTAGGACAATCCGGACCTGATCATAATAAAGCGTTTAAGGTACAGGTATGCCTTAATTCAAATGTTATAGGAACAGGTATCGGAAAAAGCAAAAAGGAAGCAGAGCAGATGGCGGCAAAGGAAGCCTTGGAGCTTATGGGTTATGAAGCACAGTAATATATCAATATTTGTGCCTCATGCAGGATGTCCTCATCAATGCAGCTTCTGCAATCAAAAAACAATAAGCGGACAGTCATATGCACCGAAAGCTGAAGATGTTCACAGAATATGCAGTCAGGCTATGGCTGAGGTAAGAGATAGGCAAAACTGTGAAATTGCTTTTTTCGGCGGAAGTTTTACTGCTATTGACAGGGATTATATGATTTCTCTTCTTGACGCTGCAAAATTCTATTTAGGTGAAAATGGTTTTAGGGGAATCAGAATTTCCACACGTCCTGATTTTATAGATAGAGAAATTCTCAATGTTTTAAAAAGCTATGGAGTTACGTCAATTGAACTTGGTGCTCAGAGCATGATAAATAATGTTCTGGAAGCTAATGAAAGAGGACATACGGCCGAAGACGTTTATAATGCTTCTGAATTGATTCGGGAGTATGGCTTTGAGCTGGGACTTCAAATGATGGTGGGATTATATAAAAGCAGTATTAATGACGAACGATTAACTATGGAAAGAATTATAAAAATTCGTCCGGATACAGTAAGAATTTATCCTGTTGTTGTTCTAAAGGGAACAAAGCTCGCTGAACTTTATGAAATCGGAGAGTATAAATTAATGCCATTTGAAACTGTTGTTGAACTATGCAGCGAAATGCTGGCAGAGTTTGATAAACATGATATTAATGTCATAAAGTGCGGACTTCATGCGTCTGACGGAGTTGAAGGTGATATGGCTGCGGGTTTTTACCATCCGGCGTTTAAGGAGCTTTGTGAAGGTATGCTCTTTCGAAAAAAGATGGAGAAAATTATAATTGAAGGGCATAATGACAATTCTTTAAAAGCATTTAGTCAACACTTCCGCAGATTTATTTTTGCAGTGAATCCATCATGTGTAAGCAAGGCTTTGGGACATAAAAAGTTAAATGTTGAGTATTTCAGAAAACAAAATATAGAAATAAAAGTAGTGGGAGATGAAGAAATCCCGAAATATCAGTGTGAAATCAGAGGATAACATATGTATTTAAAATCATTGGAATTGCAAGGCTTTAAGTCATTTCCGGATAAAATAAAGCTTACCTTTGACAAGGGTTTTACAGCTGTTGTAGGACCCAACGGCAGCGGAAAAAGTAATATCGGCGACTCTGTAAGATGGGTATTGGGGGAACAATCTACCAAAACACTTCGCGGAAATAAAATGGAAGATGTTATTTTTTCCGGTACTGTTGCAAGAAAACCGGTGGGTTTTGCTATGGTAACGCTGAATATTGATAATTCAGACAGGGAGCTTAACAGTGATGATGATGAAGTAAGCGTTACAAGAAAGCTTTACAGAAGCGGTGAAAGCGAATATAAAATAAACGGTAAAAGCGTACGTCTTAAGGATATAAACGAGCTGTTTATGGATACCGGTTTGGGGCGTGACGGGTATTCGATTATCGGACAGGGAAGAATTGCTGAAATTGTCAGCGCTAAGAGTAATGAACGCCGTGACATATTTGAGGAAGCAGCGGGAATATCTAAATTCAGATATAAAAAAGTCGAGGCAGAAAAAAAGCTTGCCGCCGCACATGATAATCTTATAAGGCTTAATGATATAGTAGCAGAGCTTGAGGGACGTGTAGGACCGCTTAAAATTCAATCTGAAAGAGCGGAAAAGTTTGTTGTGCTTGCAGGGCAGAAAAAAACTTTGGAAATTTCCGTTTGGGTCAATCATCTTGAGGAGCTTAAATCAAAGCTTGACGAGCTTGAAAATGCACTGCTTATAAATAAGACAGAATATGAAAATATTCAAAATGATATCGAACGGGAAGAACTTAAAATTCAGGACGGTTACAGAAAAATTCAGGAAAGTACTGTAAACATTGAAGATCTGAGAGAAAAAATCTTACAGACCGAACAATTTTCTTCAAAGTATAAATCTGATATAGCGGTATGTGAAAACGATATTGCTCACAGTGAGGGCTCATTGACTTCTATTAAAGAACAGCAGAAGAATCAGTCTGCTTATAAAGAAAAAATCAGAATACAAATTGAAGAAAAAATAACCCAGCTTGAAAAAATAAAAAAACAGTCTGAGAGTATTGAAAGGCAGCTTGAAGAAGTAAAAAAAGGATTTGAAGAAGCTCAGCGTGAAGCGGAAGTTATAGGCAAAAACTCGGATATGACCGGTAATGAGATAAATAATTTATATATAAAGCTCAGCGAATTTCGTTCGGAAATAGGCAATTCCGATTCATCGGCACAGGACGCCGAAGAGCAGTTGGAAATACTGGCAAATCAAAGAAAGCAGTTAAGCGAACTTGCAGAACAGTACGGTAAAGAGAAAGAGGAGATTTCCGACGGTATAAGAGTATTAAAAGAAAAATCCGAAGAATTGAAAAACAAGTTTTCCGGACTGACAAATCTTTATGACGATAAAGTTTCAAAGCTTAATGAATATAAAAAGGAAAGTGAAAATATACTTTTCGCTATTAGAGCAAAAGAACAGAGAAAAAAGCTTTTGATCGATTTGGAAAATAATATGGAAGGTTTTGCTAAAAGTGTCAGGGAGATAATCAAAGCAGCCTCCGGAGGAAGAATAAGCGGAATTAAGGGAACAGTAGCTCAGCTTATTAATGTAAAACAGGAGTATGCAACGGCTATTGAAACTGCCTTGGGCGGAGCTATGCAGAATATAATCGTTGAGGACGATACTGCTGCAAAACGATGTATAAGAATGCTAAAGGAACAGAGAATGGGTCGTGCCACATTTTTGCCTATGACTTCAGTCAGGGGAAATGTTCTCAATGAACAGCGCCTTTATTCTGAAAACGGATTTATTTCAATGGCAAATGAACTGGTGGAATTTGATGACCAGTACAGAGGAATTGTAAATTCTCTGCTTGGGCGCACCGCAGTGGCAGACGATATAGACAGTGCGGCAATGATTGCTAAAAAATTCGGGTATAAGTTCAGAATAGTAACTTTGGACGGTCAGGTTGTCAATGCCGGAGGCTCGTTTACTGGCGGTTCAGCCGTGCATTCGGCAGGTGTGTTTTCACGTAAAAACGAGCTGGACAGTATTGAAAAGGACATTGAAAGCTTAAATGCAAAGCGTTCTGAAGCGGCATTGAAAACCCAGAAGCTTTCCGATGAAACTCAAAAGCTTGCGAAACAATCCGAGGATATAAAGGAAGAAATGACTGTTTTGTCTCAGGATAAAATCAGATTTGATTCGGAGTATGCCCGTGTGTGCGCATTGGAAAAACAAACAGCTTCTCAGGCCGGGGATTTTGAAGAACGATTTAACAATCTTCAGGATAAGAAGAAAAATGCTTTGGAAAATGCTAAGAACGCACAGGAAAAATTTGAGGAAATAAGAAATCGTATTCGTATTGCGGAGGAAAATCTTGTTAAGGAACAGGGCAGAAAGGAATCTGTAAGAAACCGAAGAGAATCTCTCTCGAGTGAAATGTCAGAACTGAAAATAAAATCTGCCGAACTTGCTAAGGATTATGAATCTTCACAGAGAGAAATGGATACTTTGAAATCCGGTTTGAATGATACTGATGATAATCTAAATAGATTGTCTGAAGAAGAAGAAAATTTTGAACGTATTATCAAAGAAAAAAACGAACTTATCGGAGAACGCAGACAGCAGCTGGAAGACGTTAAAACCACAATTGAAAACTGCAATACCGATATAAAAAAGTGGCAGAATATTCATCGTGAACAGGATATGTATGTTACAAATTTAAGAAACGGAATGAAAGCGCTTAATGACGCTAAGGAAAAATATTCCGGTGAAATTTCTAAGATTGATGAACGTAAATTATCCGCACAGCGTGATTATGACAGTATAATAAATCAGCTTTACGAGGTTTATGAAATGACTCGTTCTGAAGCGGAAAATGCGGCTGAAAAAATTGATGACCGCATGGCGGCTCAGAAAGAGCTTAACGAGATTAAAATGAAAATACGTGCTCTCGGAAATGTAAACGTAGGCGCTATTGAAGAATATAAGGAAGTTTCAGAAAGATTTAAATTTTTGTCTGAACAGCTGTCAGATGTGAGAACCTCAAAGCGTGACCTTGAAAAGCTTATTGAAGATTTGACGGGAGATATGTGCCGTATATTTGCGGAAAGCTTTGTAATTATAAATAATAACTTCAAGTCTATTTTTACAGAGCTGTTCGGGGGCGGAAAGGCAGAGCTTATACTTACCGATCCGGAAAACGTTTTGGAATCGGGAATTGAAATCAGGGTAGCGCCGCCGGGAAAGGTGATAAAAAATCTTATTTCACTGTCCGGAGGAGAGCAGTCGTTCGTTGCAATATGTATTTATTTTGCTATACTTAAACTTAAACCTGCGCCTTTTTGTATTCTTGATGAAATTGACGCCGCCCTTGACGAAGTCAATGTTAAGAAGTACGCTCAGTATCTGAAAAAGTTTACGGATAAAACTCAATTTGTACTGGTAACTCACAGACGCAGCGCAATGGAGGAAGCCAATGTTCTTTACGGCGTTACAATGCAGGAAGACGGTATTTCTAAGCTGCTGAAAATGGAACAGGTTGATATTGAAAATACAGCTCAATAGTCGGGAGGATTTAGATTATGGGATTTTTCAGTAAAATTAAAGACGGTCTTAAAAAGACCAAGGAATCAATGGTAAAGAAGATGCAGAAGGTTGTAAATTCCTTTACTAAAATTGATGAAGAATTATTTGAACAGTTAGAAGAAACAATGATAATGAGCGATATGGGTGTTGAAACCTCTGTTCAGATATGTGAAGAACTCAGAAAAAGAATCAAGGAAAGAGGAATTACAGATCCGTCCGTTATAATGGAGCTTATTCAGGAAATCATTGCTGAAATGATGGGAGTTGATACGGAACTTGATTTATCATCAAAACCGTCTGTTATAATGGTTATAGGTGTAAACGGTGCGGGTAAGACTACTACTATAGGAAAAATGTGCCATCAGTTTATAAACGACGGCAAAAAGGTCATTGTTGCCGCTGCCGATACTTTCCGTGCGGCTGCTATCGATCAGCTTCAGGTATGGACTGACCGTGCCGGTGCGGATATTGTAAAGCATGCGGAGGGTTCTGATCCGGCTTCTGTTGTTTATGACGCTATTGCCGCCGCTAAGGCAAGAAACTGTGATGTACTGATATGCGATACCGCAGGCAGACTTCATAATAAGAAAAATCTTATGGACGAACTGGCAAAAATGAACAGAATCATTGAAAGGGAAGCACCGGACAGTTCTAAGGAAGTTCTTTTAGTGCTGGACGCTACGACCGGTCAGAACGCTGTTAATCAGGCAAGACTTTTTAAAGAGGTTGCGCCTATCTCGGGTATTGTACTAACCAAGCTTGACGGTACTGCAAAAGGCGGTATTGTAATTTCTATTAAAAATGAATTGGATATACCCGTTAAATTGATTGGTGTCGGAGAAAAGATCGACGACCTTCAGCCGTTTAACAGCCGTGATTTTGTAAGGGCATTATTTGAGGGTACTTCAAAAACGGTACAGACAGAAGAGGACAATGAAAATGAGTAAAAAAATAATTCTTGCAAGTAATAATAAAGGAAAAATCAGGGAAATTCAAGAAATACTGAGTCCTTTGGGTTATGAAATTATATCTATGAAAGATTCGGGAATTGATATTGAAATTGAAGAAAACGGAAAAACTTTTAAAGAAAATGCAGGAATAAAAGCAAGAGCAATTTATGAAATCAGTCACATTGACGTTATTGCCGATGACAGCGGTTTGGAAGTGGATTATTTAAACGGCGCTCCGGGAGTGTATTCTCACAGATATGCAGGCGAAAACGCTACAGATGCAGACAGAAACGATAAATTATTGTCAGAGCTTTCAAGTGTTCCGGAAGAAAAAAGAGGGGCGGCATTTGTCTGCGAGATTTGCTATATTGATGAGATCGGCAGAGAGCAGTATGTAAGAGGAGAATGCAGAGGCAAAATCGGATATGAACCAATAGGCGAAAACGGTTTCGGATATGATCCGCTTTTTATGTACGGTGACAGATCATTTGCGGAAATTTCAGCGGAAGAAAAAAATAAAATCAGTCATAGGGCAGATGCTTTGAAGAAGCTATGCGATATATTGAAATGATGAAAGGAAAAATGAATGCTAAACAGTAAACAGAGAGCTTTGCTGCGTGGGATCGCAAGCAATTATGAAACAATATTTCAGATCGGTAAGGGCGGTATTTCCGAAACCTTGATTTCACAGGTAGATGACGCACTTAGAAAAAGAGAACTTATAAAACTTCGTGTATTGGACAACAGTATGTATACTTCTAGAGAAGCGGCAGAAGAAATTGCGTCAAAAACAGGTGCTGATGTTGTTCAGGTAATCGGCAGCAGGTTTGTTCTTTTTAAAAGAAATCACAAAGAGCCTGTTTTAGAAATTAAACTGTAATATGGCAAAAATCGGACTGTTCGGAGGAAGCTTTAACCCGATCCATAACGGACATATAAATCTTGCAGTAAGCGTCAAAAATGCATTGGAACTTGATAAGGTCATATTTATTCCGTCCGGGATTGCACCGCATAAATCCAGCGATGAATATATGTCGGCTGATGACAGACTTGAAATGTGCCGATTGGCTCTGGAAGAATATAGTAATTTTGAAATAAGCGATTATGAAATATGCAGGTGCGGCAAGAGTTATACTGTGTATACAGTAAGGCACTTTAAACAGCTTTATCCATATGATGAGTTGGTTTTAATGGTCGGGAGCGATATGTTTTTGACTTTTGATCAATGGTATGAATATCGTGAAATTCTTGAAAAAGTAACTTTAGCGGCAATTTCTCGTTACGGTTCGGATTTAAATGAATTATATAAAATGTGTGAAAACTTGAGCTTGTTTGGTAAGGTAATTGTCGTAAATGCCGGTGCAGTTACAATATCCTCCACAAAAATACGAAAAATGATAAAAAATAATGAAGATTTATCTTGCTATTTAAACGGAAAAGTAGTAAAATATATTATGCTGAAAAATCTGTATTCATAATATCGGGATTTTGATTTTCAGTATTAAATATTAATTGGTATTTTATAAACCGGAGGAATATAATTATGTATTCTTTGGAAGAATTGAAATCCTTTCTTAAAAAAAGACTTTCAAAAAAACGATTTGTTCATTCACTGTATGTAGCAGACGAAGCTTATAAGCTTGCAGGGTTTTATGGGGAAGATCCTGACAAAGCTTATCTGGCAGGACTTCTTCATGATGTTTGTAAGGAAAGTCCGGCGGCAGAACAAGAAGAACTTATGCTTAAAGGTAATATGAATATTTCCGGAGCGGAATTATCAACAAAGGCTTTGTGGCATGGTCCGGCAGGAGCTTATTTTCTTAAAGCCGAATTAGAGATTAATGACAGCGATATCCTGAATGCTGTTAGGTTTCATACAATAGGAAAAGCAGGTATGTCAAGGTTTGAGGAAATTATTTATATGGCAGATCTTATTTCCGAAGACAGGGATTACAAGGATGTTGATAAGATGCGTAAACTGGCATACACAGATTTTGAAAAAGCTATGTATGAAGCAGTTTGCTATTCAATGGAATGTGTAATAAAAAAACAAAATTATATTCCTGAATATACGGTTGATTTGTATAATCAATACGCTTATATATGTTCAGCATGCAAGAAAAATAAGGAGAAAAATGATGGCAAAAAATAATAATAACACAGGTAAGAACAATATATCCGGTGCAGTTGATAAGAAGCCTAAGATTAGAAAGAAAAAATCTTCAATGAAGGAAAAAATAATAATTGCAGTATCAATTATTGCGGCTGTAATAATTATTGCTGTCATGGTTCTTAATATTCCGATTATTCCCGTTAACAGAACAAAGGACGGTCTTACATATACTGAGCATATTTCTATAATCAGATGGATAAAGGAACTTCAGCCAATGGCAGATATGGAGGGACTTTTGTCTGCCGATCCGAACAGCTATGAATTAAACAGCGGTGCAGATAATATTGATGATAAGCGTGACTTTACAAATGATCAGATAATTGAAGGTCAGTTTACGGTTCTGCTTTTGGGATTTGATGAAGACCGCTCAAATTCCGATGTTATGATGCTGTTCCATTTTGATATTATAAATGATAAAATTAATGTTCTTCAAATTCCTAGAGATAGCTTTGTGCCGGATTATACGTACAGTGAAAACGGAAAAATCAACAGTGTATATACATTAGGAGATGAAAATCTGATTCCGATTCAGAGAGTTGTTGACGCAGTAAGGGATACCTTCGGAATTCCGATCGATAGATATATAACAACCGGATGCGATGATATTGTTGATATGGTTGATTTGATCGGGGGCATTCCGATAAATCTTCCTGAAGATGTTTTCTATTCTTATGATAAAATTCTTTATGCCGGTGAACAGGTGCTTAACGGTGAACAGGCAGAATTGTTTGTTCGTGCGAGAAAAGGGTATATGGAAGGTGATATCGGGCGTGTTAAGGCACAGAGAATATTTATGGCGGCATGTATGGAAAAAGCTCTTAATATGGGAACAGTTGAATTGACTAAATTTCTTACAGAGGTCTATAATAAAGAGTATATAGCGACAGATCTGACTTTGCAGGAAATGAGTATACTTTCGGATTTCGGAAGCAATATGAATTTGGATGATGTAACTGTCCACATGGTTCCGGGAGAAGCGGTAGATGATTATAATGGTTATTCGGTATGGTCAATTCATAAAAATGCAACTATTGATATACTCAATGAGCATTTCAGACCGTATCAGCCTGATTTAAGCTATGATTCGCTTCCTATCACGGAGCTTGTTGAAAGTGATTATTATACAACAGATATTTATGATGAAAATCAGGATACTTTACAGGATATTGCAAACGGAGCTACTCCGGGAGAGAGCAAAAAGAAAATAACGGGTACTTCATCAACAGAAGATACCGGCGGATATGAAGAAAGTGAATACAGCGGATATTAATTATTAAAAGGAGATAATTTATGACTCAAAAGGAAATGCTGAAAACTATAATCAGTACACTTGATAAAAAGAAGGCAGATAGTATTCAGGCTATAAAAATTTCCGATCTTACAATTTTAGCGGATTATTTTGTAATTGCAAGCGGAAACAGTTCAACTCAGACAAAAACTTTAGCTGAAGAAGTTGAATATCAGATGTCACAAGCAGGCATTGAACCAAACAGAAAAGAAGGGTATAACGGTTCTAATTGGGTAATACTTGATTACGGCGATATAGTGGTTCATGTTTTCTATAAGGAAACAAGAGATTATTATCAGCTTGAAAGACTGTGGGCAGACGGTGAAAAAATTGACATTGAGGAATATGTAACCGAGGAGTGACAGTAATGCATACTAATAATTCAAAGGGACGTAATATAGCGTTAATAGCAGGCATTTATTTTATTATAAAATCGGTCTTAAACCTGATTTTAGGCGGAGGAGTATTTGATGTAATTATATCTGTTGCCGAAGCGGCTGTGCTATATACCGGACTTATGTATATGAACTATGTTATTGCGGCAATTGCGGCAATTATAGTACTTGTACATCTTCCTGCAAATATAAGTCATTTTACGGATAATTGGCTGTATCTTATCGAGGGTATAATTGATATTATATTTGCAGTTATAATTTGCATAAATCCAAATGTTAGGGAGCACTTCACAAATCAGTGGTCAGGCAACTCCGGCAGTAAGTAAAAAGCGGAATCGATATAAATTAATTGTTAAAGAGGAATGATATAAATGAATGAAAAATATAATTTCACTGCTATAGAAAAAAAGTGGCAGAAATATTGGGATGAGCATAATACTTTCAGAGTGGGTACAGATTATTCCAAGCCGAAGTTTTATGCTTTGGTCGAATTTCCTTACCCGTCGGGACAGGGACTGCATATCGGTCACCCGCGTCCTTATACTGCTATGGACATAGTTTCCAGAAAAAGACGCCTGGAGGGATATAACGTACTGTTTCCTATGGGCTGGGATGCTTTTGGTCTCCCAACTGAAAACTACGCGATTAAAAATAAGATTCATCCTGCCATAGTGACAGAAAAGAATATTGCACACTTTAAGGAACAGCTGAAAATGCTGGGACTTTCCTTTGATTGGGACAGAGAGGTAAATACAACTTCACCGGAATATTATAAATGGACACAGTGGATTTTTCTTCAGATGTTTAAAAAAGGACTCGCTTATAAAAAGGAAATGGCAGTAAACTGGTGTACTTCATGCAAGGTCGTTCTTGCCAATGAGGAAGTTGTAGGCGGCTGCTGTGAACGCTGCGGCGGAGAAGTAATCAGAAAGGTCAAATCTCAGTGGATGCTGAAAATTACGGAATATGCCCAAAGACTGCTTGACGATCTTTCGGAAGTGAATTATCTTGATAAAATTAAGTCAACACAGACGAACTGGATCGGACGTTCTACCGGTGCGGAGGTTAATTTTGAATCTACTGCGGGGGATATTCTTACTGTTTATACAACAAGACCGGATACTCTTTTCGGCGCTACATACATGGTAATTGCACCGGAGCATCCGTATATTGAAAAATGGGCTGACAAGCTTGAAAATATGGATGAAATAAAGGCTTATCAGGAAATGGCCGCAAAAAAATCCGACTTTGACAGAACTGAAATGAATAAGGACAAAACAGGCGTTGAACTGAAGGGTGTTAAGGGTATAAATCCTGTAAACGGCAGGGAAATTCCTATATTTATTTCAGACTATGTTCTTATGTCTTACGGTACAGGCGCTATTATGGCTGTACCGGCTCATGATACACGTGACTATGATTTTGCAAAGGTTTTCGGTCTGCCGATTATTGAAGTAGTCAAGGGCGGAGATGTTGAAAAAGAAGCGTTTACCGATTGTGCTACAGGTATAATGACAAACAGCGGTTTCCTTGACGGACTGTCCGTTGAAGACGCTAAGGTTAAGATAAAAGAATGGCTTGAGGAAAACGGTAAGGGTACTTCCAAGGTCAACTATAAGCTCAGAGACTGGGTATTCTCACGTCAGCGTTACTGGGGTGAGCCGATTCCGGTGGTTTACTGTGAAAAATGCGGTTATGTCGGACTTCCTGAAAGTGAGCTTCCTCTGACGCTTCCGGACGTTGACAGCTACATGCCTACAGATAACGGTGAAAGTCCGCTGGCAACACTGGACAGCTTTATTAATACAACATGTCCGCACTGCGGCGGTCCGGCAAAAAGAGAAACGGATACAATGCCTCAGTGGGCAGGATCTTCATGGTATTTCCTTAGATACTGCGATCCTGACAATAAAAAGGAACTTGCTTCAAAGGAAGCTCTTGATTACTGGATGCCTGTTGACTGGTATAACGGCGGTATGGAGCATACTACTCTCCACTTGCTGTATTCACGTTTTTGGCATAAGTTCCTTTATGATATCGGTGTGACTACAACTAAAGAACCGTATATGAAGCGTACTTCCCACGGTATGGTTCTGGGTGAGGACGGACAGAAAATGTCCAAATCAAGAGGAAATGTTATCAATCCCGATGATGTTGTTAAGGAATACGGCGCTGACACTCTTCGTCTTTATGAGATGTTTATAGGTGACTTTGAAAAGACTGCTCCATGGAGTCCTTCAAGCATCAAGGGCTGTAAGAGATTCCTTGACAGAGTATGGTCATTGCAGGATTGTATTATTGATGGTGATGATTACAGAGAGTCCCTTACAGCGTCGTTCCATAAGACGATTAAGAAAGTAAGCGAGGATATAGAAAATCTGAAATTCAATACGGCAATTGCAGCTATGATGGCATTGCTGAATGAAATTACGGCTACAGGAAAAATTAACAGTACGGAACTCAGAACTCTGCTGATACTGCTTAATCCGTTTGCACCTCATATGACTGAAGAAATGTATGAGAATAATTTCGGCGGAATACTCAGTCAACAGCAATGGGTTCAGTATGACGAGGCTTTGTGTGTTGAAAATACGGTTGAAATTGTAGCACAGGTTAACGGAAAAATAAAAGCAAAGCTAGTGATTCCTGTTGACGGTGATAAGAATGAAATTTTGGAAATGGCTCTGAAAGATGAAAAAATTATTGAAGCAATTAACGGAAAAAATATTATAAAACAGATATATGTACCAAATAAATTGGTTAATTTTGTTGTAAAGTAACAAAATTTAAAATCTGAACTTGACATATATAAATGTTTATGATAAAATATAACGTATATTAAATGTTAGTAATATTCTGCTGTTGCAGTAAGAACAAGGGTTGATAACTGACATTCACATTTTATGTGAAATGATTAGTATAAAATTCAGATTTTAAAGTCTGAAAAACCTCTGTCTTTGGGGCAAAGGGAGGGAAAATAGTGGCAGAAGTTCGCGTTGGAAAGAACGAATCATTAGATACGGCTCTTAAACGTTTTAAGAGATCATGTGCTAAGGACGGCGTTATCGCTGAAGTTCGTAAGAGAGAACACTACGAAAAGCCTTCAGTAAAGCGTAAGAAGAAGTCTGAGGCAGCTCGTAAACGCAAATATTAATTTGTTGCAGACAATTAAATTGTCGTACAAGCTAAAGACAAAAAAGCGGGCGTAAGCTCGCTTTTTCGTTTATGCGTTTAAGTTTCTTGTGAAATCGACATAAAAATAGTGTATAATATTATGGCAGAATTGTTTAAAGCAATACTGCTTTAACGGAAAGGATCATGACATGCTGTTCAAAGCTGATTTTGCGTTTAAAAGCGTACTGGAAATAACTCCTGAGTTTCTTCGGAAACAGAATATAAAGGGACTGCTGATGGACCTTGACAATACACTTACTACTCATGATAATCCTAAACCCGCAGATGGAGTACTTGACTGGATTGCAGACGTCAAGAAAAGCGGAGTAAAAATGGTTATAGTTTCAAATAATCATCTGCCTCGAGTGAAACCATTTGCAGATATGTTGGGACTTGATTTTATTTGTGAAGGCAAAAAACCTTTGTCCAGCGGCTTTAACCGTGGGCAGAAAATGATGAATGTTCCGTTTTCACAGCTTGCCGTGGTTGGGGACCAGATTTTTACCGATATGCTTGGTGCGAATCTAAAAAGAGTAAAAGGCATTTTTGTTTACCCCATTGAGCATGAAAAAACCGCCTTTTTTAAATTGAAAAGATGGGCGGAAAAACCATTTTTGCCGAGAATTTAATATATAGAGTAATTGAAAAATAACATCTAAAAAAACGGAGGATAAAAATGTCAGCTAAATTCGGACCTGCGGGAAACTCAGACAGTTTTTCCGTAAAATATAAATCATCATCTGACGCACCTTTGTTCCTGAAAGAAATGGGACTTGACTGCTATGAATATCAATGCGGGAGAGGGGTCAGAGTAAGCGATAAAGCAGCGGAGGCTATACGTACAAAGGCTGAGGAAAATGGTATAGGATTATCATTGCATGCGCCGTACTTTATATCTCTTTCGTCTGTTGAACCGGAAAAGCGTGATAACAGTATAAATTACATACTTCAAAGCTGTGACGCAGCCATGAGAATAGGAGCGGACAGAATTGTTATTCACAGCGGTTCCTGTTCGAAAATGACTCGTGAAGAGGCGTTGGAGCTTGCTAAGGATACTTTGATGCGTGCAAGGAAACAGGCGATTGAACA
The DNA here is from genome assembly GCA_949745795.1 of uncultured Oscillospiraceae bacterium. Lineage (GTDB taxonomy): Bacteria > Bacillota > Clostridia > Oscillospirales > Ruminococcaceae > Porcipelethomonas. The sequence continues at coordinate 35,885 of CATKAZ010000086.1, forward strand.
GGGATTTGAAAAAATTCATTTTTGCCCTGAAACAATGGGAAAAACAAACCAGCTGGGCAATCTGACCGAAGTTCTGGAAATGTGCAGGCTGGATGATACTTTTATTCCCTGCATAGATTTCGGGCATCTTAATGCAAGAACATTCGGCGGTATAAAAAATTCTCATGACTATGAAAACATGCTTGACGAAGTTGAAAGTGTTTTGGGGCATGACAGACTTAAAGTTTTTCACAGTCATTTTTCTAAAATCATGTATACAAATCCAGGCGGAGAAAAAAAGCATCTGACATTTGAAGATAATGAATACGGTCCTGACTTTGAACCTCTTATGGAAATCATTGCAAAGAAAAATCTTTCTCCTGTATTTATATGCGAAAGCTCGGGTACTCAGGCGGAGGACGCATTGAAAATGAAAGAAAATTATTTAAGCTATAAATAAGAGAGGCGGCATTTATGAAAAAAATACTTGTAATAAACGGTCCTAATCTGAATCTCCTTGGAGAAAGAGAACCGGGAGTTTATGGTAACGATACATATGAATCACTTTGTGAAATGATTATGGATAAGGCTGATGATATGAATATTAAATGTGAGGTATTTCAGTCTAATCATGAGGGAGCAATAATTGATAAGCTTCATTCTTCAAGACTGGGCTTTGACGGAGTTATTCTTAATGCCGGAGCTTATACCCATTACAGTTATGCAATTCGTGATGCAATTTCCGCAATAAGAATACCGGTCATTGAAGTGCATATCAGCAACGTTTTTGCAAGAGATGAATTCAGAAAAAATTCTGTTATTGCTCCTGTATGCAAAGGAAGTATTTCAGGCTTCGGACTGTCCTCTTATTTTTTGGCAATGGACGCCTTGGTGAAGTACTATGGATAGAATAAATCGACTAGTACTCCCGGATGAAGCTGACGCTGCGCTGATAACCTCAGACATTAACAGACGGTATTTTACCGGAATGAAATCTTCGGCGGGAATGGTGCTGCTATTTAAGGAATGCGCATATTTAATCATTGATTTTCGATATATTGAAAAAGCAAGGAAAACTGTTGAAAACTGTATTGTTTTGGAACAGGAAAATCTTACAGAACAGATTAACGGTCTTATGAAAAAACACAATGCAAAATCTCTTGCGGTGGAATCAATGGATATGACGCTCAGCAAAATGAGTTTTTTTGAAAAAAAATTTCCGTATATTAAATTCATAAAATCAGATGAACTCAGTAATAATATTTATGATATGAGAACTGTTAAATCTGCTGAAGAAATCGAAAAAATTCAAATAGCACAGCAAATTGCCGAAAAAGCATTTGATGAAATACTCGGATTTATAAGTCCGGGAGTTACAGAGCGTGAAATTTCTCTTAAATTGGACAGTTGTATGCTTGAAAACGGCGCTGAAGGATTGTCTTTTGAAACAATTGCTCTTGCCGGAGCAAATACGTCTATGCCTCATGGAGTACCTGGAAATTATAAGGTGAAAAACGGCGATTTTGTACTTATGGATTTCGGAGCAGTCTATGACGGATATCACAGCGATATGACAAGAACTGTTTGTGTTGGACAGCCTACGGAGAAAATGGAAAGGATTTATAATATAGTCCTTAATGCACAGCTGAAAGCTTTGGAAAAAATTAAATCCGGTATAACAGGCAGTACACTTGACGGTTATGCCAGAGATATTATCGAATGTGAAGGTTATGGAGATTTCTTCGGTCATTCTTTGGGACATGGAGTGGGAATGGAAATACATGAGTTTCCTACTGCATCTTCAAAATCTGAAACAATTTTAAAAGAAAATATGATAGTCACTATTGAACCGGGAATATATTTACCCGGAGAATTCGGAGTTAGAATAGAAGATTTCGTTGTTGTGACTGAAAATTCACATCAAAATTTAACAAAATGCCCTAAAAAATTGATAATTTTGTAAAAGGTATTGAAAAAAAGTTTGATTTGTAGTATAATAATAATGATACTAAATTCAATATGTTTTTAATCTTGGAGGTACTTTATGATTTCAGCAGGCGATTTCAGAAACGGCGTTACATTTGAACTTGACGGTAACGTAGTTCAGGTTATCGAATTTCAGCACGTTAAACCGGGTAAGGGTGCTGCTTTTGTAAGAACTAAGTTTAAGAATGTTATCACAGGAGCTGTGGTTGAACGTTCATTTAACCCGACAGATAAATATCCTACTGCTTTCATCGAAAGAAAGGACATGCAGTATTCCTATAATGACGGACAGCTTTATTATTTTATGGATACTGAAACATATGAACAGGTTCCGATCGGTGAAGATGTTTTAGGCGATAATTTTAAGTTTGTAAAAGAGGAAATGATTTGCAAAATATGCTCATATAAGGGTAATGTTTTTGCTGTTGAGCCTCCTACATTTGTAGAGCTTGAAATTACAGATACAGAACCCGGCGTAAAAGGCGACACCGCAACAAACGCTACAAAGCCTGCAACAGTTGAAACAGGTGCGGAAATAAGAGTTCCGCTGTTTATCAATCAGGGCGACAGAGTTCGTATTGATACCAGAACAGGCGAATACATGGAAAGAGCTTAAAATAATTTTAATAAAATAAAGGAGGGCTATCTCATGAAGCTTACTGAAAAAATGTCTTATTTGCAGGGATTGCTTGACGGACTTGATATTGACACTTCCACTAAGGAAGGCAAGCTGTTAGTACAGATGACTGAGGTTATGCATGAAATGGTAATGTGCGTTGACGATCTTCAGGTACAAGTTGACGAGCTTACTGAGCTTTGCGATATTCTTGATTCTGATTTAGGAGAAATGGAAGAGGATTTTTACGACGCAGATGATTGTGATTGTGACTGCGAATGCTGCGATGAAGATGAGTATGATGATTTCGATTTCGATAGTGATGAGCTTTATGAAGTGTGCTGTCCAAACTGCGGCGAAACCGTTATACTTGATGAAAGTATGATTGAAGAAGGATCAATTGATTGTCCTGAATGTGGTTTGAATTTGGAATTTGATTATTTTGATGATGTTGAAATGATAGAATCATCAGATGTTGATAGTGAAGAACAATAAAATAAGCTTTTAAAACCTGTTCATTTTATGGACAGGTTTTAAATTATCTGTACGGGTATTGACAAAATCAGAGCATAAGTGTATAATATAGACAAGAAATAAGTTCGCCTTATCAAGAGCGGTGGAGGAACAGGTCCTGTGAAGCCCGGCAACCTAATTGTGAAACATTCAAGAAAGGTGCTAATTCCTGCGGTTTATCCGAGAGATGAGGATTTTTAATAAAATCACAGTGTTCGGATATGATTCGAACACTTTTCTTTTATACAGGGTGAATATTTTCTTAAAATATTTGAAAGGAGGCTGCCGTGCGGCAGCGTAAAAAATAATGGCAAAAAAATTTTTTACATCTGAATCAGTCACTGAAGGACATCCTGATAAAATTTGCGATCAGATATCTGATGCAATTCTTGATGAACTTTTGGAACAGGATCCGAATTCAAGAGTAGCTTGTGAAACTGTATGTACAACAGGTATGGTAATGTGTATGGGAGAAATCAGTACAAAAGCTTATGCTGATATTCCAAAAATTGTAAGAGAAGTAATTGTTGATATCGGGTATGACCGTGCTAAATATGGTTTTGACGGTTATACATGTTCGGTGCTTACAACAATTGACGAGCAGTCTGGCGATATTGCTATGGGTGTCAATGAAGCGCTGGAATCTAAAGAAGGTAATGATGACAATTCAACAGGTGCCGGAGATCAGGGACTAATGTTTGGATATGCATGTAATGAAACTCCGGAATTGATGCCGATGCCTATTTCCATGGCACATAAGCTTGCACTTAAACTTACAGCAGTAAGAAAGGACGGTACCTTGCGTTATCTTCGTCCTGACGGAAAAACACAGGTTACAGTTGAATATGATGATGATAAGCCTGTTAGAATTGAAACAATTGTTATTTCATCGCAGCATGCTCCGGAAATCACACTTGATCAGATTAAGAAAGATATTATTGAGTATGTAATAAAGCCTGTTGTTCCGGCAGATTTAATCGACGAAAATACTAAGTATTATATTAATCCTACAGGACGGTTTGTAATCGGCGGTCCTCAGGGTGACAGCGGTCTTACAGGCAGAAAAATTATCGTTGATACTTACGGCGGTTATTCACGTCACGGCGGCGGCGCATTTTCAGGTAAGGATCCCACAAAGGTTGACAGATCAGCAGCTTATGCCGCAAGATACATTGCCAAGAACATTGTTGCTGCCGGACTTGCAGATAAGTGTGAAGTTCAGCTTGCATATGCTATTGGTGTTGCAAAGCCGGTTTCAGTATTTATTGATACATTTGGTACCGGAAAGGTTGAAGAAGCTAAACTTTCAGCCGCTATTGATAAGGTATTTGATCTTCGTCCTGATGCAATTATCAAGATGCTTGATTTAAGAAAACCGCAGTACAGAAAACTTGCTGCTTACGGTCATATGGGACGTGAAGATTTAGGTGTTGTATGGGAAAGAACCGATAAGGTTGATGCTATAAAAGAAGCGTTGGCTTAAATTTTAATTTAGGTAATGTTAATAAAGCCCGTAATTACGGGCTTTATTCGTGTTTATTAAAAAAAGGAGGATTTTACATGCAATTAAGAAAAGTATTCAGCGGAATTTTAGCAGCAGTTGTTTCGTGTACTGCCGTGTTTTGTATTGGAAATAAAAAGATTGGTAATGATACTTTAAAGGTAACTGCCGCAGAGAATTCAACAAAAATCATGGCGCTTGGCGATTCTATTACAGACGGCTATTTCGGTGCTGACGGATATAGAAAGTATTTTTATCACAGCATGACGGAATTAGGTTATGATATTGATATGGTGGGAGCAAAGAATTACGGCAGCTGGCGTCCTACATATACTGACAGTAACGGAGTGACTTTTGAATATGATGGTGATCATTCAGGTTACAGCGGATATGCCATACAATATATGACTGGAACAGAAACAAGACAGGGCATTCTTGAAACTATTAATGAAACCGATATGATTGCTGTTAACGATCCTGATGTTGTTTTGCTTCAGATCGGTACAAATGATATTTTAAGTGCGTATAATGACGGTATTATTGATCGTCTTGAAAACTTGGTTAATGTTATTCTTGAGGATATGACCGATCCGGATGATGTGGTTTTTGTTTCTACAATCCCGTATATGGATGTAGAGGAGATATATTCTTGGTTTTGGGCTTATGGAAATGTTCAGTCTGATAACACTAAGGAGGACTTTGTAAAAATTATTCAGGGTTATGTTGACAGTTATAATATTTCCATTAAACAGATGGTAACGGAAATGCAAACTCAGGGAAAGAAAGTAAAATTTGCAGATATCAATAGTGTTATAGATCCTTTAACTGATTTGCAGGACGGCTGTCATCCAAATGAAACCGGATATGAAAAAATGGGTTCTTATTGGGCAAATCTTGTGGACGGTTATTTAAGTGATGAGCCTGTTATAACTACTTCCGTAACAACTGAGCCTGCTGTTACTACAAATATACAAACAACTGTATCTGAAATAACTACGACTACCGTATCATCGGTAACTACTGAAGTTCCGATAACAGTTCCGGCTGAAACAACTTCCATGGAAATAATATATGAATCAGAGGGAGTAATTTCCTTGAATAGTCTGCCTGAAAAGACTTCCTATGTTGTCGGGGAAGAATTAGATCTAACAGGGCTTGAATTGACTTTAGATTATTACTATGGCGCAAATGAACATGATGTTATTTATGACAGAGTTTCACCTCTTGATTATCCCAATGAGTTTATAGTTGATATGTCAGACTTTGACAGTTCTAAAGCCGGAACATATATAATAAAAATAAGCTGTACAGATGAAATAAAAAATACTTATCGTGTTATTGAAAACGAGATTTTCTTTGAAGTGACGGTTAATGGATATCAATATGAAAAGGGCGATATTAACATGGACGGTAACATTAACATTACCGATTTAACAATTTTACATAAGTATCTGTTGAAAAAAGGAGATATTCTTGAAGAACAGGTATACTATGCAGACATGGACAATAATAACAAGCTTAATGTATTTGACAGTATTTTGCTTAAACGATTACTAGTATAAAAAATAAGAATCCTCCATAATTATGGGGGATTCTTATTTTAATATACCGATAATTCCTATAATAATGATTAGAATATGGATAATCAGAAATGTTGGGATCAGTATGTAAAACTTGGGGTGTTTTGTTTTGTGTCTGAAAAGTTTCATACCGGCTGCCGCTCCGAGACTTCCTCCGATAAAGGCAGATAAAAGAAGTGTAAATTCAGAAATTCTCCATTGATGTTTTATAGCACGCTGTTTATCAATATAAAACATAGACATTGATATAATATTAATAATTATATAGTATACTGGAAGTATTAACGGAAATTTTGAAAAACCGTTTCCTATAAATTCTGAAATTTGCAAAAATATATTCAATTTGTACTCCTTTCTTAATAATGATAAAATATATTCAGTTCGTTTTTTAATTTATCTCTTTTAAAAATTAGAAATTTAATTAGGCGTATTATCCAGAATAACGGTAAAAATAAGGGAAGTTTTTTCAGTAACGGATACTGATTTGACATGAAAAGATACGGAGGAAAGATTCGTGAAATCAAATAATTTTTCTTACCTGAATTTTTTATATGACTTTTGATTTTATTCTCAAATGTTCCGTAGATACCGCTGTAAATTATCCGCTTTTCAAATTCTTGATTTACAGTTATATTATAATTATTATTAAACCATTTTTCTGAAATTTCAATAAAGTTATAAAATATATCAGAGATATTCAGTTTGATGAATTCATTATTAAGATAATCCATATTTAAATCAATTTTATATGTACTGTAAAACAAATAAAAATCAATTACCGATCTAATACCGGTACCTGCATTGAGAAAATGCTTTGCAATATGAGACATAATAAAAATGAACGTATCATTAATATTGTACATATATAAGTAAGGAGATTTTTCAATTGAATTTTTCCAGCCGTCTTTAAAATAATCATAAAACCGGGTATAAGTATTTTCTATAAGTTCCCTATGAATTTCAACATTCATATATGGTTTTTTGAAATACACATCATGATTATTTTTTAAAAAGCTTTCACAGCTATAGCCAAGGGATTCCATTAAAAGTTTAACTTTATGAGAATCTTTTTCCAAAATAAGAAAATCAAGATCGGACATATACCGCATATCGGACTTTGGATAAAGCGTTTTAAGCAGTATACCCTTTAAAGGAAGAACTCTGATTTTTTCTTTTGTAAATGCTTTAATAATAATTGTATATTCATTATGCTGGATAATATCCCTTGCAATAGATTCATCACGTATGTATTTCCATGTATTATAAAGAGGTATATTCGGTTTAAACTTTAATTTTTCAATACTATAAAAAACAGTATTAGCGATTTTATGAAACTGTGCTGCTTCAAAAATTTGATGAAAGCTTATATTTTCCGGTTTTTCATTTGGCTGTTTGCCGCTTATTGCACAAAATACAAGATGTATAAGGTAGTGAAATGTATTCTTATCATATTCCATAAAAGACTCCGATATGTATTTGAAAAGGCAGAACAGAAAGAATCCTGTTCTGCCTATAAAGATTATAGCATAAATATAATTCTGATTCAATAGATCAATTATTTTTTATTGATTTTTTTATGAGTTTTAAAAACTGTATTAATATAAATGTACCTATTGTTGTACCTGCGATTATAACAATTTGTATACAGCTTAGAGGTTCAACTTTAAATATCACGGAAATACTCGGTATAAACAGAACTGCAGCTAAAAGGATTAGACCAATACCGAAAGCTGCGAAAAGAAATTTGTTGTTAAATAAATTTCTGGTAAATAAAACAGGATTATCGGATTTACAATTGAAACCATGTATTAAACGTGAAAGGCATATACTTGCAAACGCCATAGTACTTCCTACGGCTGTGCTTGTATGCAATCCAAAAATGAAACATACGGCAGAAGCTGCTGCAATTATCAAACCTTCCGAGATGATATTTAAAAGGAATGATTTTGTGAGAACAGATTCGTTAACAGGACGGGGTTTTTCTTTCATAACAGCATTGGTATGGGGTTCAAGACCGAGAGCAATGGCCGGAAGTGAATCGGTCAGCAGATTTATAAATAAGAGATGAACTGCGGCAAAGGGTACCGGAAGGGCAAAAACGGAGGCAAAAAGTACTACAAGTATTCCCGCCGTATTTCCGGAGAGAAGAAACTGAATGGAACGCTTTATATTGGCATAAATATTACGCCCGTTGTTTACTGCTTTGACAATTGTTGCAAAATTATCGTCAGCTAAGACCATTGAAGCTGCGTCCTTTGAAACTTCTGTACCTGTAATTCCCATTGCAACGCCTATGTCAGCCTGCTTAAGCGCCGGAGCGTCGTTTACGCCGTCACCTGTCATGGCAACAATGTTTTCTCTTTCCTGCCATGCCTTGACTATTCTGATTTTATGTTCGGGTGAAACTCTAGCATAAACAGATTTTGTCTGAACATATTCTTTTAACTGTTCGTCGGTGAGACTGTCAATTTCACTGCCTTCTGCCGCTTCTGAATAGTCTTTTAATATACCGATTTCTTTTGCTATGGCAGCGGCGGTAACTTTGTGGTCTCCGGTTATCATAACGGGTTTTATTCCTGCACTGATACACTCTGCAACAGCTTCTTTTGATTCTTCTCTGGGAGGGTCCATCATAGCAATAAGTCCCATAAAAGTAAGTCCGCATTCATCTTCAGAGGAAATGTCAGCACATTCTGCTTCTTTGTATGCAAACGCCAAAATTCTTAGTCCTTGAGCTGAAAGACGAGCTGTTGTTTCGGAAATTTCAGATTTTTCTGATTCAGTTAGATTCATTTTGTTAAGGAGAACGTCTGCTGCACCTTTTGTAATCATTGTAAGGACGCCGTTTACATTATGAACCGTGGACATAAGCTTTCTTTCGGAATCAAATGGAATTTCTGATATACGGGGATATTTTTCTCGTATACGTTCAAAATTAAAATTATACTTTAATCCGAAATTTACTAAAGCCGTTTCGGTAGGATCACCGATTTCTTTTCCGTCTTTGCATAAAGCGTCATTACAAAGAATACTTGAAAGAAGAAGTCTTTTTTGATGATTGTCTTCAAAATTACCGTTTTCACAATCAATTATTCGGTTATCTGCAAAGATTTTTTTTACGGTCATTTTGTTTTGTGTAAGAGTACCCGTTTTATCCGAACAGATTACAGAAACACTTCCCAAACCCTCAACAGCATGAAGCTTTCGTATAATAGCATTTTCTTTTGACATTTTTTGAGTACCAAAGGACAGTACGATTGTAACGATTGAGCTTAAGGCTTCCGGAATAGCTGCGACGGCAAGAGCAACGGCAAATAGAAATGAATTCATTATATTTTCACCGCGAAATACACTTAGACCGAAAATCAGTGCGCAGATAATAAGAATGCCTATAGAAAGCTTTTTGCCAAAGCTGTCAAGATTTGCCTGGAGGGGAGTTTTTCGTTCCTTAGCGCTGTTAATCAGTCCTGCTATTTTTCCAACCTCAGTATTCATACCGATATCGGTAACGAGAAATTTTCCTCGTCCGTAGGTTACAAAGCTTCCGGAATAAACCATATTTATTCTGTCGGCAAGAGGAAGTTCTTTATCAAATGTTTCGTCAGATTTTTCAACGTTTAAGCTTTCGCCTGTCAGTGCACTTTCATTTACTTTTAGACTGGCATTTTCAATAATACGTCCGTCTGCACATATGAAATCGCCTGCTTCAAGCAATATTATGTCTCCCACTGTTACCAGTTCAGAAGGAATTATGACAGTATTTCCATCTCGCAAAACCTTTGCACTGGGAGCAGAAAGCTTTTTTAAACTGTTTAAAGATTTTGCCGCTTTAACAGTCTGTACTGTTCCGAGAATGGCATTTAAAGTAATTACTGCGATTATAACTACAGTACTTTCAATGTCTGCAAGTATTGCTGAAACAATTGCTGCGGCAATAAGTATGATGACTAAAAAATCCTTGAACTGTTCAAGAAAAATCATAAAAATACTTTTTGGTTTTTCTTCAGCAAGTTCGTTTTTGCCATACTTTTCCTGATGCATTTTTGCTTGTTCTGAGCTTAATCCGTTTTCGGAAGCTTTGAGTTCGGAAAGCAATGTGTTTTTGGATTTCTGATAATTCTCTTTCATTTTTTCTCCTTATTTTTCAGGGCAATAAAAAAAGACTTTTGCCGAAATCAACCATTAAATAAGTTAATAATTGATTTCAACAAAAGTCTTGCCGTTTAGATATGCTACGGACTGTAAAAAAACAGTCGTACTGACGCAGACATAAACAGGAAATCCTGCCGGCTACTCCCTTTTATTTTGTACAATTATATAATATAATTGACCGTTTGTCAAGAGCCAAATCAATAAAATATTTGACATAATTATTTAATAATGATCGCAAAGTATCTTGCAGATCAAATCATTAAAAAATAAATATTTTTTAACGACCCTTATATTTATAAATATCATGTTTTTAATTTGACATTGAACTTAGTATGTGATAAACTATAAACATTACTTATAAAGGAATGGCGAATGATATGAAAATTAATAAAAAAATTATAAATCTGTTAACGGCAGCGATATGCATGTCGGGTATTGCCGGGGTTCAGTCTACAGCTTTAGCGGTTACTGAAGATATGACAGATAAATCGGTTGATTTATCTGTGTCGGGTACATCTGAAATTATAGCGTCTGGAGAGTGCGGAGCAGATGACGGTAATCTTATTTATAAGTTGAACTCTGACGGCGTTTTAACCATAAGCGGCAATGGCGAAATGTATGACTGGTTTACAAATACAGTGCCATGGAAAGAATACAAGGAAAACGGAAAAATAACTAAGGTAGTAATTCATGAGGGTGTAACATCTGTATCGTCTAGAGCTTTTGTCTATTGCGAGGATTTGGAATATGCTTTTATACCAAGCACTATGAAAGATATTGACGGCTTTACACGATGTTCTTCTTTAAAAAGCATCAATTTACCGGAAGGTCTTGAAACAATCGGAGTTCAGGCATTTTGTGATTGTGACAGCCTGAAAACCGTAACCATTCCTTCCAGCGTGAAAAAAATTGGAGTCGGCGCTTTTGAATGGTGTGACTCACTGACTGAAATAAAGGTAAAATCCAATAATAATTATTTTACAGATATTAACGGAATACTTTTCAATAAGGATAAGACCAAAATTATACAGTATCCCAAGGCCAAAACACAGACTTCGTATATAATTCCTTCAAGTGTAACCACAGTAGGGGAGGATGCCTTTGAAGAATGTGAAAATCTGAAAAGTATTATTCTCCCTAAAGGACTTACATCAATAGAAGAAAGTGCATTTAGCAGCGCCGGTATAGAAACTATTGAAATTCCGGAAGGCGTTCAAATAATAAGTAGATCTGCATTTAACAGTGCGTTGATTGAAACTATAATTCTTCCGAACAATATTGTTAAAATAGATGAAATGGCTTTCAGAAACTGCAAAAACCTTAAAAAAATATTTATTCAGAATCCTCAGTGTGAAATTGATGATTGGTTTACTACTATATGCAGTAATTTGGCATTTGGTTATCAAGATAAAAAATTCGACGGTATGATTTATGGCTATGCAAATTCTACAGCTCATGCTTATGCTCAAAAATATGAATATCCTTTTACTGCCTTTATAAATGGCGACGCTAACAGTGACGGCAAGCTTTCAGCACTTGACGCCGCATTTATAGCAAAAAAACTTGCAGAGCAGAAGGGGGATACATTACCGGCATGTGCAGACTTTACAGGCGACGGTAAAATAACTGCTTATGATGCGGCAATGATTGCAAAGTATCTTGCAGAACAAGGCTTGAAAAGTTAAAAAAACTATTGACATTTATGTAAAATTGTGATAAAATAATCTTTAGCCGCATGTTTACGGTTTTGAAGTTGTATTTTTATAACACCGTAATACAGCGAGTTCTATAGAAAAGGCAGGTGCCGGAAAATGTACGCAGTTATTGAAACAGGCGGTAAGCAGTATCAGGTAAAAGAGGGAGATATTCTTTTTATCGAAAAGCTTAACGTTGAAGCAGAACAGACAGTTAATTTTGATAAGGTAGTAGCAGTAGGAACAGATAAGGGTCTTACAGTTGGTGCTCCATACGTTGAAAATGCTGCTGTTGAAGCTAAGGTTTTAAAGAACGGTAAGGCTAAGAAAATCACTGTTTTCACTTATAAGCCTAAGAAGGGTGAAAAGAAGAAGCAGGGTCACAGACAGCCTTATACACAGGTGAAAATTGAAGCTATCAAGGCATAATTTATGATTATCGCTGAATTCTTCAGAAAAAACGGCGAAATTACCGGTTTTAAAGTAAGCGGACATGCAGGATATGATGAATCCGGAAGAGATATTGTTTGTGCCAGTGTATCTTCAGCAGTCATGATGACGGCAAATCTTATAACGGAAATTTTTGGATTTGACGCTGAAGTTTCTGCTGTTGATGATACAGTTACTTTAAAAACTGATGTTCCGGAGGATAATGTTCTGCTGGGATTATACAAGGGTCTCATTTTGCAGATTGAACAAATATCACTGGAATTTAACGGAACGATAACATTGAAA
>CATKAZ010000087.1 GCA_949745795.1 uncultured Oscillospiraceae bacterium
TCCGGTTCGGTGTATCTCCGGCAGTACTTCATGAGTTATCCATCGGCGAAAGACTTTGGCTTCAGGTTTATCGCTTCTCAAAATTACCGAATATAATCCGCTCTCGTTGACACAAAGCATTTCAATTTTCTTATATTTACTCTGGGGGTGGGGTAACTCAAATGTACCCACCTCATCTTCTTCTAGACGCTTAGAAATGTTTTTATGGTTTTCAATACTAAGCAATTTGCATATATCTTTTAATATCCACCATGTTTCACCGTTACTTTCAATCATTCTGATTGGTGAATTTTCATATAAAAACTCTTGTATATTACACATTTTTCTTTCCTTTCTGCTTAAAGTCAATAAACTTATTATTTTAAATTCACATCATATTTCTGTATAATAGAATCTTTCGGAAGATACATTTTTACTTCCCATGAGTATGTAATATCCATATATGGCTGTTCATCTTCTTCAAGATTATCATAAATTGTCACATAATCATAATGGTATCTTTGCAGTTTTTTGCCGCCGTCATCTGTTGCCTGATAAACAAAATAATAAGGTTCGTCCTTATAATTTCCGCAACCGAGAATAAAACTTCCCTTACCGTTTGCTTCTAAATCTACAGAATATATTTCTACAATTTCCTTGTCATTCTCCTTTTGAGTAACCGATTTATTTAATAGAAAACAAAATAAACCTAAAAGTAAAATTACTATTAAAACCGGTATAATTGAACTAATAACGTCTATAAATCTGTCTCTGCCTGTCATTATCAAATCCTCCTATAGTAACACGAAATTTTCACTAAAAAATATTTATAAAACCTGCAATATAAACCCACATTCCAAACGAAAAAGCGCTCAATCCGATATAAATACTATAAAATCCAAGAACACTTTGACGTATACAATAATCGCACATATCCTCTGATTTTTCTAAATACTTTGCTTTTATGCATCCATTGCATTTCCGTTTTTTTCTGTCCTTTTCAGTTTCATTGTCCATAGAATTTTTCTTGTTTTTTCTGTAGCGAAACAAAAGATATGCAGCCAATATAGGCAGTAAACTAAATAATATCAGTAATATAATTCTGAAATTAAATGATATATTTTCCGTAATCAAAATATAGTATATTTTTTTTATAGATTTATACCCTATAATTCCTGATACAACTGTCATTACTACATTCAATGAAAATGTACAACTATCATTTTTTTCTTTAAAATATTCATCAATTTCTTCACACGGATCTTTATCAACATAATCGACTATTTCAGGTGAATTCTTTTTCCTTAATCCAATGGTTTCTGATATCTTTTCCGAACACTCCTCACAAATGCATTTATCTAAATACCATATTCTTTTTTCCGTATTTTTCCCGCACAATGTACACGGTATATTTTTATTTTCTTCCATAATTTTTCTCCTTAAATCTGCATATCTTCTTTATTTATCTGAACCTGTTTTTGATGCACAAATTCACGTTTATTTTCAGGTTCGTCTAATAGGATTTTCGCCAAATTATTTTTCAAAACTTCATACTCTTTCAGCTTCTTATCTATGGATTTATTTCCAAAAAGAAGCTTATTTTTTTCTTCCTCCAATGACTTGATATCTGCTGCAAGCTTACCTGCATTCGGAAGCTCTCTGGTCTTTTCTGTTTTCTTTAATTCCTCCACTGCTTCTTGAAATAAAAGTAATTCATCTTCATGATTTCGGAAATATCTGTCCTGAAAAACTGCCTTTTTATACACTTCATTTATCGGCTTATATTTACGGTAAATCTTTAGATATTTCAGTCGGTATTTATGATAATTTATTTTCTTTTCAAGTACGCTTATACTCTCTTCATTTTGCAGTTTTTCGTCTGTCAGACTGTCATATTTATTCAAAAAATCTTCTGCGTCTTTGAATCCGTATTCATGCAGAACGCTTATGGTTTTGAATCCTATTTTAAGATTTTGCAGTCTCGCCCATCGGTTTAGTCCGCCCTCGCTGAAACGCTCATCTGACAGGTCAAAAAATTCTTTTAGACGATTATCCTGATTCATAAATCTTCTTGTTCGAGCTTCGGATTTTGTTTCGTTTCTTCTTTCAACTGCTCTGTAAATTCTCTTGTTTATCTGCTTTTCTTCATAGTACCAGCCGAGGTTTTGAGAATAAATAAAATACTTTTGTCCCTGCATTTTAAAGCCTAAACATTTACCGGATTTCTTTTTATAATCCTGATACTTTACTTCAATATTTTTTGCACGAAGTTTATTAAGAAAATCTTCAAAATTATCCGATTGCTTTACAGTTTCATCAA
>CATKAZ010000088.1 GCA_949745795.1 uncultured Oscillospiraceae bacterium
AGAGGACGTATTCTCTATCACAGGACGTGGAACAGTTGCTACTGGTAGAGTAGAGCGTGGTGTTCTTCATGTATCTGATGAAGTTGAGATCATCGGTATTCATGAGGAGACAAGAAAGACTGTTGTAACTGGTGTTGAGATGTTCCGTAAGCTGCTTGACGAGGCTCAGGCTGGTGATAACATCGGTGCTCTTCTCCGTGGTGTTCAGAGAACAGAGATCGAAAGAGGACAGGTTCTGATCAAACCAGGTACAGTTAAGTGCCATCACAAGTTTACAGCTCAGGTTTACGTTCTGACAAAGGATGAAGGTGGACGTCATACTCCATTCTTTACAAACTACAGACCACAGTTCTATTTCAGAACAACTGACGTTACTGGTATTATTTCTCTTCCAAACGGTGTTGAAATGTGTACACCAGGTGATAACGTTGAAATGGACGTTGAACTGATTACACCTATCGCTATCGAAGAAGGTCTTCGTTTTGCTATCCGTGAAGGCGGACGTACAGTAGGTTCAGGTGTCGTTACAGCTATTAACGAATAATTTTGAATTTATTATATAAAACAGGAATGATTTTTCATTCCTGTTTTTTTATTATGAATAAAAAAGTAAACTTCAGAAATAATATAAATAAATTATTATAATTTGGAGAAAAGTATGGAATATGTTAAATATAAAAGGAAATCTAATATTAATATATTAATTTTAACAATATTTGTAACTATAGAAATAATTTTTTGTTTTACACCTTTAGGTTCAATTCCTCTTGGACCGGGTATTGTTGCTACACTTGCACATATTCCGGTTATAATTTCAGCTTTTTTACTTGAAAAAAAATATAGCCTAATAATGGGTGGTATTATGGGATTATGCTCATTTATTTGGTGGTCAACCATAGGATTAGCAAATCCAACATCTTTTGCTTTTACTCCATTGTCAGAATTCGGTAATTTTTTCAGTATAATAATATGTTTTCTTCCGAGATTTCTGTTACCGCTTTTTACTTCTATAATATTTAATTTACTTAAAAGAAAATTAAATATCAGTTTTTCGGCTGGAGCAGCAGCTGCATTTGCTGCTTTTCTTCACTCTGTAATGGTGTTGGGATTGATTTATCTCTTTTTTTCAAAAAACAGTAATGTATCTGAAAGCTTGGGCAAATCCTTTGTTAATTTTATAATTGCCTGGGCGGGAATAAATTCAATTATTGAAATCTTAATTGCGGGAATTATTGGAATGTCAGTGATTGTACCGCTAAAATCGTTGAAAAAGATATAAAATATAATAACAATTAGATTTTTTATAAAGGCAGACTAGTTAATAAAATTAGTCTGCTTTGTTAATTATTCACAAAAAAAGTAATTAATTTTTAGTTTCTTTTATTTCTATATTGCTTTATTTTTCCTTGACGTTTTAAGCTAATTGAGTTATAATAATATGTACACGGTGGTGAAGTGTGGTAAAGTAGTGTAAAAAAATCATTTTTTTGGTGAAATCAGTCCAAAAAATCCGAAAGGCGGTGTCTGGAATGGCTTTGACAGCTCTTATGGGTACATATCATCATAACATTGATGCTAAGGGCAGAATGAGCTTTCCGACTAAACTGAGAGATTTATTGGGCGGAGAATTTTATGTTACAAAAAGCATAAACCAGAAGTGTCTGACTATTTATTCAAAATCGGAATGGGAAAAGCTTGCCAATAAAATTGCAGAGCTTCCTGATTCTATGGGCGGTCTTGATATTAAAAGATGGCTGTTTTCCGGTGCCGGTGAACTTGTTCCGGACAAGCAGGGACGTGTTTTAATACCTTCTGATCTTCGGGATTTTGCAGGTTTGAAAAAAGATGTTGTTGTAATCGGTTTGGATGACAAGGCTGAAATCTGGGATAAGGAATTATGGGACGCTCAGCAGAATAATATGGATATGGCAGCGATGCTTGCAGCAATGCAGCAGCTTGGTATTTAAGGAGTATTTATGGAATTTTCTCATGTATCGGTTTTGCTTAATGAATGCATAGAAGGTCTTAATATTAAGTCTGACGGAATTTACGTTGATTGTACTGTCGGCGGTGCCGGCCATTCAATAGAAATTGCCAAAAGGCTTGGAGAGAAAGGAAAACTTATTGCTTTGGATCGTGATCCGGATGCAGTAAAAGCAGCCGAAAAAAGACTTAATGGATACAATGCACAGGTTATAAGAAGCAATTATTCGGATTTAAGAAATATTCTTGATTCTATGGGAATTGATTCTGTTGATGGTGTGCTGATGGATCTGGGTGTTTCATCTCATCAGCTGGATACTCCGGAAAGAGGTTTTTCTTATCATTATAACGCTCCTTTAGATATGCGTATGAGTCAGGATGGAATCAGCGCTTATGATATCATAAACGACTGGTCCGAAGAACAATTGGCCAAAATCATTTTTGAATTCGGTGAAGAAAAGTTTTCTAGGAAAATTGCTAAAAATATTATTTTAAGTAGAGAAAAAAAATCTATTGAAATGACGCTTGAACTTGCAGAAATTATAAAACAAAGTGTTCCGGCAGCAGTCAAAAGGGAAAAGAATCCCTGCAAGAAAACTTTCCAGGCCATAAGAATTGCTGTAAACGGTGAATTTGACCATTTATCCTGCGGTTTGAATACCGCATTTGACTGTCTTAAATCTCATGGAAGACTGGCAGTTATAACATTTCATTCATTAGAAGACAGACTTGTAAAACAATGTTTTGCGGGTTTGTGTAAAGGTTGTGTATGTCCTCCGGATTTTCCGCAATGTGTATGCGGTATAGAACCGAGAGGGAAGCTTATAAACAAAAAACCAATAGTGGCATCGTCTTATGAGCTTGAGTATAACAATCGCAGCAGAAGTGCAAAACTTAGAATCATAGAAAGGAGATAGGTACTTTGTTATGGCGGCATATAATTCAGCTTATGATTATTTCTTACAAGACAATCCTCACAAACCGGACAATGTTAAACCTGACAAAAATGAAGAAAAAAGAATACCAGCCGAAGTGCCAGAAACAGTACATGTACCTAAAATCGCTATGAAAGTAACACCTCCTAAAAGAGGTTCAGCGCCAAAGGTGTTTATTGCCGCACTGTCTGCTTTACTTGTATTTTTCTGTGTAATATACGGAAGAGTGGAAACAAACAGAATGTATCAACAGATTTCTGCACAAAATCAGAAACTCGAAAGTGTTCAGAGTGAAAATGTACGTTTAAAGTCAGAACTGGAAAGCAAAATGACTCTGAAAAATGTTGAGGATTATGCAGTAAATGTACTTGGTTTGCAAAAACTTGATAATTCTCAGATAAAGTATGTGCAGACTCAAACTGATGATATAATCGAAATCCCTGAAGAAAATAAAAATATGTTTATGAAAGCAAAAGAAAAAATTGAAAGCTTTTTGGAATATATTTTTGGATAGGGCATATTATTAATTAGAAAGACGGCTGATAAAGAGAAATAAACATGCTGTCAAGGCTATATGGAGAGCAAAAACGGGTGTACGGAAATAGGAAGAAACGTGCAGTCACGTCTGCAAGTGACTGCATAGATCTTCTGTATAAAATAATTTCTTATGTGCCGTTTACCGGTCAAAGTTTCATCTCATTGAATCTTGAATGAATTTTATTTTTAAGATTTAAAAAACATTAAATTTTAAAAATAAAATAAACATTTGCCATGGCAGGGAGAAGTTAAGTATTCCCCTGTCATTTTTTATTGGTAATGCTGTATGATAGGGTGCATTGGAAGGATGTAAAAATCAGTATTGATGTAACTTTAATCGGATATTATATGGAGGTTTTTATGGCAGATAAGCCGACGATACAAATGAAAAAACGTACCAATAGATTTATTTTGCTTGGTATGATGGCGTTTGCCGGAGCAATTATAGCTCAGCTTTTCAGATTATCAATAGTTAATAACAGTTTTTATCAGGAAAAGGCTAATGAATACCATTTTGGTGAAATTTCTATTTCAGCTAACAGGGGATCAATTTATGATTCTAACGGTGTTATTTTGGCGCAGAGTGCAACAGTTTATAAGGTATTTATGGATCCTGATTTATTCAGAACCGAATTAGAGAAAAAAAAGGAAAATGCCGATGCTCAGCAAAAACAGGTTTCAAACGGTGAACTTCCGTCAGGAACTGTTATAAAGACTGCCGATCAGGTTCAGAATGAAATAATATCGTTTTTGGCTGAAAAGCTGGAGATAAAAGAAGAAACCGTAAGGTCGGCTATGGAGGAAAATACTCAGTATAAAATTCTGAAAACTCAGGTTGAAAAACCCGTTGCAGATGAAATTATCGCTTTTATGGATGAAAATTCGTTAAATTCAATACAAATTGAAGAAGATACTAAAAGATATTATCCTCAAGACGAACTGGCAGCATCGGTAATCGGATTTACAAATGGGGACGGAGACGGTCAGTATGGTATTGAATATCAGTATGATGATTATCTTGCCGGTACAGACGGAAAAGTAATTTCCGCAAAGGACGCTTATGGAAACGAAATGCCTTACAGATATGCAAAAACCTATGAGGCACAGGACGGAAATTCAGTTTATCTTACTATAGACAGAACTTTGCAGTATTCCTTAGAAAAGAATCTCGAAGAAACTGTAAGTCAATTTGAAATTGAAGACAGAGCATGCGGTATAATTATGAATGCTAAAACAGGCGCAATTCTTGCTATGGCAACAGCTCCGGGATTTAATCTGAACGCTCCGTCTGAAGTTCCTGATCTGCAGATTGCTCAGGCTGCACAGGATATGGAATTTTTTGATATTGATAAAAATGAAGTTATAAAAAAAGACAATGCAAAATCTTATCTGGATAAGCTGACAGAGGATCAACTTGATGAAGCATATGTTGCGGCAAGAGAACAGCAATGGAAAAACAAAGCGATAACAGAGCTTTATATTCCCGGATCGGTTTTTAAGGTTATTACCAGTTCGGCCGCCCTTGAAGAAAAAGCAATATCAGTAAATGATAGCTTTGAATGTACAGGAGCTTTGACAGTAGTTGAAGGAACAGACCCTATTCACTGTTGGAAAACCTCGGGACATGGTCATCAGTCATTTGTGGAAGCAATTACTCACTCCTGCAATCCGGCATTTATGGAGATCGGCCGAAGACTGGGCGCTGACAGCTTTTTTAATTATTTCAAAGCATTCGGACTTACCGAAAGAACAGGTATTGATTTGCCTGCCGAGGCGACAAGTTATTATCAGGGACTTAGTGGAATGGGAGCAGTAGAGCTTGCATCATGCTCCTTCGGACAGACTAATAAGGTTACTCCTATAGAAATGATAACAGCTTATGCAGCAGTTATTAATGGGGGAGAGCTTGTTACACCTTATGTAGTAAGTAAGGTTGTCGATAATGACGGAAATGTTGTGCTGACTAATGAAAAAACTGTGAAAAGACAGGTTATTTCAGCAGAAACTTCAAAGACTATGTGTGAAACCCTTGAAACTGTAGCTTTTGAAAACGGTGCATATATAAAAGGCTATCATGTAGGCGGTAAGAGCGGAACATCTGAAAAGCTTGATGAATATGCAGGTTCAGAAGAAGAACCTATGAGATATGTTGCTTCTTACTGCTGCTTTGCTCCGGCAGATGACCCGGAAATTATACTGCTTATTATGGCAGATGAACCTATGTCAGGAGAATATTATGGAAGTAAGGTTGCTGTTCCGTGCTCCAGAAAGGTTATGGAAGAAATTCTTCCTTATATGGGTTATTATCCGGAATATACGGAAGATGAGGCTAAAAGTTTAGATGTTTCAGTTCCGTTTGTTGAAGACTTGTCCCTTGAGGACGCTAAAAAAATTATAGAAGAAAAAGGTCTTACTTACCAAGTAGTGGGAGAAGGAAGTACGGTATGCGGTCAGATGCCTATTACTGGAAGTGTCGTAGCTCAGGGATGTACGGTTATACTTTATACCGAAAAGGATTATAAACCTGAATATGTTGAAGTACCCAATCTTGTTGGATACGGACTCTCTGATGCAAATTATATTCTTACGAATATGGGACTTAACTTTGTTGCAGGAGGCGCTTCAACCGATTCAAGCTCCGCAGTTGTGCAGTCACAGTCAGAATCGGTAGGCTCTAAGGTTCCTATAGGTACTGTTATAGAACTAACCTTTGGAGTAAACGATCAGTCGGGCTGATGCGAAATTGAATATGATACAGCTTAAAAGTCAAAAATAATTGATATGAATGATTTCAGACAGGCGGTGTAATAATGAGACTTTATAAACTTATTGAAGGTTTAGCTAATGTACAAATTCCGGATACTGAAATTTGTATGATAACTGATAATACGAAAAAAGTACAAAACGGCTGTATTTTTGTTTGCGTTAAGGGAAGTTCCTTTGACGGACACAGCGCAGCGGCAGAAATGCTTGAAAAGGGTGCTGAGATCGTTGTTACCGAAAGAGATTTGGGACTTGGTGACAGACAAATTATTACGGATAATTCGAGAAAGTTTTACGGAGAATTATGTGCCGCATGGTTTGATCATCCGGAAAAAAAGTTGAAAATTATAGGTGTTACCGGAACGAACGGAAAAACAACCGTAACAAACGTCATAAAAAATATTCTTATGAAAAACGGTATAAAATCGGGTCTTATAGGAACTATATGCAATGAAATCGGAAATGAAACGGTTCATACAGACAATACTACGCCTATGGCTTTTGATTATATGTGTCTTTTGGATAGAATGGTAAAAGCCGGCTGTAAATATGCGGTTATGGAAGTTTCTTCTTTTGGTTTGGTTCAGCATAGAATAGGACCTACACATTTTGAAATGGGAATTTTTACAAATCTTACTCAAGACCATCTGGATTATCATAAAACAATGGAAAATTACTATCAAGCTAAAAAAATGATGTTTGATTTATGTGATTATGCTTTGATTAATACAGATGATGAGTACGGCAGAAGAATTTTTAGTGAAATAAACGGATGTGAAAAAGAATGCTATGGAAGCAGCTCAGAAGCAAATTATTACGCTGATGCAATAAAAATCAAATCTGACGGAACGAGTTTTTGGTATTGTTACAATGGAAAATCACAGCTTGTTAATATGAAAATGACAGGTATGTTTAATGTATTCAATGTAACTGCGGCAATAACTGTATGCCTTAAGGCAGGTATTCCGATTGAAGATATTTTAAATGCGGTTTCTGAATATAATGGTGTAAAGGGAAGATGTGAAATTATTCCTACCGGAAGAGATTTTACTGTAATTTGCGATTATGCTCATACTCCTGACGCAGTTGAAAATATTTTGAAGAGTGTGAAGGAATATACTGAGGGAAAACTTATCTGTCTGTTTGGGTGCGGAGGAAATCGAGATGCAAAAAAGCGTCCGTTGATGGCAAAAGCAGCTGCAAGGTTTGCTGACAGACTTATAATCACATCTGATAATCCAAGAGATGAAATTCCCGAAGCGATAATTGACGATATTTTAACAGGACTTAAGGACAGTGAGATTCCTTTTGATGTGGTTGTAGACAGAACAGAGGCAATTTATCATTCTCTGAAAATTGCTGAAAAGGGCGATATTATTGTACTTGCGGGTAAGGGACACGAAGATTATCAGGTTCTTCCCGGAAACGAACATATACATTTTGATGAAAGAGAGATAGTTTCAGAAGGTCTGAAACTGATAGACTAATGGAAAAATTATTATTATCCGAAATAGCACATTGTTTAAATGCAGAATGTCCTGAAGAAAAGGTAATTACGGAAATTTCTACCGATACAAGAAATCTTCCTGCCGATTGTTTGTTTATAGCTATAAAAGGCGAAAGGTTTGACGGTCATACATTTATTAAACAGGCAATCGAAAACGGAGCGGCAGCAGCTGTGTCTGAATATCCGGTTGACGGCTGTCCCTGTATCGTTGTACAAAACACCAGAACTGCATTGCTTGAAATAGCAAAATATTATCGCAGTAAATTTCAACCGGTTCTTGTAGGAGTTACAGGTAGTGTCGGCAAAACTACTACAAAGGAAATGATTGCTCTAGTTTTATCGGAAAAGTATAATACATTAAAAACACAAGGTAATTTAAATAATGAAATCGGTTTGCCGAAAACACTGTTTAATTTGGATTCTTCATATAAAGCAGCTGTTATAGAAATGGGCATGTCGAATTTCGGTGAGATTGAAAGGCTGTCAAATACCGCTTCTCCGACAATCGGAGTTATAACTAATATAGGTTATTCTCATATTGAAAATCTGAAATCTCAGGAGGGAATTTT
Source organism: uncultured Oscillospiraceae bacterium (assembly GCA_949745795.1). Classification (GTDB taxonomy): domain Bacteria; phylum Bacillota; class Clostridia; order Oscillospirales; family Ruminococcaceae; genus Porcipelethomonas. Next base: position 8,295 of record CATKAZ010000088.1, read on the forward strand.
AAAAGCAAAGCTTGAAATTTTAAGTGGCATGAAGCAAAATGCACCTTTGATAGTTAATGGAGATGATAAGTATCTTGCACCGCTGAAAAATGAATTTATTAATTCACGTCCTGTTTATCTGTATGGCATTGAAAATGAGAACTGTGATTTTAAAGCCAAAAATATTATTGAGGAAAATGGTATAACAAGATTTATTCTTGTATATAATGGATTTGAAACTGAAATTATAATTCCATGTGCCGGAAAGCATAACGTTTTAAATGCTTCAGCGGCATTCTGCGTTGGAATTCTCAGCGGACTCAGTGAAAAGGAAATAGTTTCTGCACTGAAAAAATACAAGCCTGACGGAATGCGTCAGAACATCGTTAAAAAGGGAGATTATACGTTAATAATCGATTGCTACAATGCCAGTCCGGATTCTATGAAGGCTACATTAAACGTACTTTCAGATATGGAATGCAGAGGCAGAAAAATTGCAGTACTGGGTGATATGCTTGAGCTTGGCGATATGTCGGAAATATTACATAGACTCGTTGGTAAATATGCTGCACATTATCGTCCCGACAGGCTGTACTGTTATGGGGAAAATGCAATGTATATTGCGGCGGAAGCTTCGGAGCATGGACTTGCAAGCAGTGCGTTTCACAAGGATTCAAAGGATTTAATGGCTGAAAAAATTAAAAAGGATCTAAAAAGCGGTGATATAATTCTATTTAAAGCAAGCAGGGGTATGAAGCTTGAAGAAGTGATAGACAAAATATTTGTATAACCGGAGGAGAGTTTATATGTCATATTGGATAACCATCGGTATTGCGCTTGTTTCATTTGCGATTGCTGCATTGACAGGTGTGGTGCTTATACCTTTTCTGAAAAAAATTCATTTTGGTCAAACAATACTTGAAATTGGTCCTAAGTGGCATAAGTCTAAACAGGGAACACCGATAATGGGTGGATTTATGTTTATAATCAGCAGTATTATTTCGGCTGTAATAGGATATTTAATATATCGTTCAAAAAACATGGTGGATATAACAGAAAAAACCGCTTCTTATAATGCAATAAGACTGCTTTCGTGTATTTTGTTTTCTGTACTGTTTTCCGGAATAGGTTTTCTTGACGACTATATAAAAGCAATTAAAAAACAGAATCTCGGACTTAATCCAAAGCAGAAAATGATTTTTCAGTTTATTTTATCAGCTGCATTTTTAGCTGTACTTTATGCGTTAGGCGATAAATCTACTAAACTTGATTTAATTTTCTTTCAGCTTGATTTAGGAATTTTTTATTATCCGATAATGATATTGTTCATGATTTATGTTTCAAATGCGGTAAATTTGACCGATGGTGTAGACGGACTATGCGGTTCGGTAACTTTTGTAACTATGCTTGCATTTTCAGCGATATGTGGTATAATGAAATCTTACGAGATATCAATTTATGCTATAGCAATTGCAGGAGGCTGTTTGGGATTTTTAATTTGGAATCTTCATCCGGCAAAATGCTTTATGGGTGATACGGGTTCTATGTATCTTGGAGGAGCATTTGTAGCAATCGGTCTTACAACGCATAAGCATCTTTTGATAGTACTTGTAGGACTTGTATATATACTTGAAGCATTATCTGTTGTTATACAGGTGACATATTTTAAAATTACTGCAAAACAGCATTATAAAAAAACCGGTGAAAAGGGAAAGGGAAAAAGAATTTTCAAAATGTCTCCTATTCACCATCATTTTGAAATGTGCGGTTTCAGTGAATATAAAATTGTAATTACTTTTTCAATTACTGCGATTGTTGTTTCTGCACTGGGTATTTTAACTGTTATTTAGTTTTTTCAAAATTTCAAAGGAGGAAGAAAATTTGGCTGGAAATTATAATGCCGGTGCCGGTTCAATTGAACATCATGCGTCTGTTTCCGGCAGGAACAGGCAAAAAAAACAGGTACATTCTCTTTTTTCAAGAGGTGTAATGGATCTAACATTTTTCCTGATTGTAATGACACTGCTCGTTATAGGGATTATTATGATGTTCTCTGCAAGCTACGCTAAAGCTTTAAATGAATCAGGCGGCACAAACGGAACTAGCTATGCTACCAAACAAATTGCAATGGCAGCAATAGGAATATTCTGTATGTTCTTTTTCTCCTTTTTTGATTATCGTCATTTTTCCAATCCGAAAATTGCTATAACCAGCTATATAGGGTGCGTCATACTTCTGATTGCAGTTTTGGCAAACGGAGTTACAGAAGGCGGTGCAACAAGATGGATCGTTATTGGACCGTTAAACTTTCAGCCCTCTGAGCTTATGAAATTTTCAATTATTATATTGTTTTCATATTTGATAGTTCAAAATTATAAAAAAATGCATAATTTTACAGTGGGTATCCTTCCTTTCGGTGCTTTGCTTGGAATTGTTGTAGTACTTCTTATGCTTCAGCCCCATCTGTCATGTACGATTTTAATATGCGCTATCGGAGTATGCCTGATGTTTGTGGGAGGAGTACGCTGGAAACATATTTTTATTCTTTGTCTTTTGGGTGTTGGAGCGCTGGCTTTAATAGTATATATGAAAACTCAAGGTGAAGACGGATTCACATATTTCCAGACTCGTTTTCAGTCTTGGCTTGATCCGTTTTCTGACGAAAAGGGCGGTACATGGCAGACATGTCAGTCGCTCGTAGCCATTGGGTCGGGAGGTCTTTTTGGTTTGGGACTGGGAGGGTCAAGACAAAAATTTATGTATCTTCCCGAAAGTCAAAATGACTTTGTTTTTTCGATAGTATGTGAGGAGCTGGGTTTCATCGGTGCAGTCACAATAATTCTTCTTTTTGCTTTGCTTATTATCAGAGGTTTTTATATTGCTTCTAAATCAAAGGATAGATTCGGTATGCTTATTACTATTGGTATAACAGTACAGATAGGAATACAAGCGTTTTTAAATATTGCTGTTGTAAGTAATTTAATTCCGAATACAGGTATAAGCTTACCGTTCTTTAGTTATGGCGGTACTGCACTGGTAATGCAGCTTGCTGAAATGGGAATAATTCTTAATGTTTCAAGACAATCGTCAATTGAAACGTAATAGTTGGAAAGGAGATTATACTTTTAGTATAATGATTTTATGAGAGTATTATTAGCTGGCGGCGGAACTGCCGGACATATTAATCCGGCTCTTGCTATTGCGTCAATAATAAAAGAACACTTTCCCGATGCAGAATTTTTATTTGTGGGAACTCCAAACGGAATGGAAGCAAAGCTTATTCCGGAGGCGGGTTATAATTTTGCATCAATGAAAGTTGCCGGATTTCAAAGAAAAATTACTTTGAAAAATATTAAAAGAAACTGTCAGGCACTATATTATCTTGCTTCAGCAGGTTCAAAAGCAAAGAAAATAATAAATGAATTTAAGCCTGATATTGCCATAGGTACGGGGGGATATGTAAGCGGACCTGTTATAAAGAGGGCAGCAAGAATGGGGGTATCTTCCGCCATTCATGAACAAAATGCTTTTCCGGGAATTACAAATAAACTTCTTGCCAAAGAAGTTGACAAGGTTATGCTGACTGTAAAGGAAGCTCTTGATTATCTCGACAAGGATGTTGATTATACAATTACCGGACTTCCGATAAGATCCGGTATTGCTTCAAAATCAAAGCTTGAAGCCAGAGCAGAATTGGGATTTGATAATGAGATATGTATTTTGTCATTTGGAGGCAGTTTGGGTGCAGGATGTATAAATGAAACAATGTCAGAAGTAATAAAATGGCATACGTCAAATAATCTCAAGATCAATCATATTCATGGGTTTGGAAAAATGGGCAGGGAAACATTTCCCAAGGCAATGAATAAATATGGAATACCTATGAAGAATGATCGTCTTAGAATCAGCGAGTACATAAATGATATGGATACATGTATGGCTGCTGCGGATCTTGTGATTTGCCGTTCGGGAGCGTCTACACTTGCTGAGTTGGAAGCAGCGGGAAAAGCTTCGATTTTGATACCGTCACCGATAGTTACAGGCAATCATCAATTTCATAATGCAAATGTTTTGGGAAAGGCCGGTGCGGCAGTAGTTATTGAGCAAAAGGACGTTACAAATGAACTTATGATCAAGACTATAAAAGATTTGTATGAACACAGGGAACGATTGAGCGATATGGCATACAATGCCTCTAAATTAGCTGTCAGAGATACAAATAATAGAATTTATTCAGTTATAAAAGAGTTGTTAGACAAGAAAAAGTAGCATTTTTTTACCTGAAAGCATAATATGTAAAGGCAACACCACCCTATGGGCGGTATTGCCTAAATACTTTCAGGTGGTGAAACAGATGAAAAATCAAAGATTGATTATTGAGGGGGGAAATGCTCTCAGCGGTGAGATAAAAGTACAGGGGGCTAAGAACAGTTCACTTCCGATCATTGCAGCTTCACTTATGTGCAAGGGAGAGACGGTTCTTAAAAATTGTCCTTGTCTAACTGATACTTATGCATCATGCAGAATACTTACACATCTTGGATGCGAGTGCCGTTTTGATGGAAATACATTAACAGTAAAAGCTGATGGGTTGGATAAAAATGAAATACCTGATGAATTAATGCGTGAAATGCGTTCATCTATAATTTATATGGGAGCATTGCTTGGAAGATGCGGCAGATGCAGTTTGTCATTTCCAGGGGGCTGTGAGCTTGGTCCTCGTCCTATAGATATGCATTTAAATGCAATGAAAAAAATGGGAGCTAAAGTTAATGACGAATACGGTACTATTGAATGTGTGTCTGAACATGGACTGAAAGGCAGAAAAATTACACTTAAATATCCTTCTGTCGGTACAACTGAAAATATAATTCTTGCCGCTGCAAAAGCAAAAGGTGAAACAACTATAATAAATGCGGCAAGAGAACCTGAAATTGTGGATTTGGCTGCTTTTATAAATAAGTGCGGCGGAAAAATCAAAGGTGCAGGAAACAGTACTGTGGTAATCGAGGGAGTCAGTGAACTTTACGGGTGTACTCATTATATAATGCCGGACAGAATTGCAGCGGCTACATATATATCAGCAGTTGCGGCAACTAATGGTGAAATTAATATACATGGTATTGATGCTTCATTGTGTGATAGTTTTATGTGCGTTTTTGAGCAGATGGGCTGCAATATCTATGTATATGACGGTTGTATATATGTTAATGCTAAAAAGCCTTTAAAATCGGTCGGCAAAATAATTACATTGCCTCACCCGGGATTCCCTACTGACGCACAGGCTATTATTATGTCTGCATTGTGCAAGGCAAAGGGTGTAAGTATTTTTGAGGAAACTATTTTTGAAAGCCGTTATCGGCATGTTGATTCACTTGTAAAAATGGGTGCTGATATAAAAGTAATAGGGAAAGCGGCAATTATTAACGGAGTTAAAAAGCTTTACGGTGCAAAAGTTGCTGCAACGGATCTTAGAGGCGGAGCAGCGATGGTTGTTGCGGGTCTTGGTGCGGAAGGTATAACAGAAATTAAGGATATAGAGCATATCGACAGAGGATATGAAAATATAGAAAAGGTGATAACCTCTTTGGGGGGAAAAATCACACGAACTTGAAAAGGAAAATTCAAATGAGGGACGTTGTTAAAACTAATGTAAAAAGAAATCAGAACAGCAAGCGAGCAAGGAGAAGACGCAGAAATGTACCGTTATATTGTTTTTTGGTAATCATTTTTGTTATGGGAATAGGTATACTTCTTTCGGTTACGCTGTTTTTTAATATAAATAAAATTAGTATAAAAGGAGAAGTTGATTATTCTAATGAAGATATAATCAAAATGTCCGGAATCAGCATAGGCGATAATATGGTGAGAATGGATACACAAAAGGTTGGAAATAACATACTAAACAGTATGATTTATATTGAAGATGTTAATGTTGATAAAAAATATCCGGATACTCTTGAAATAAATGTAACCAAATGCGTTGCAGCAGCAAATATAAAGTCCGAAAATGAGTATATTTTAGTATCTCAAAAGGGTAAAATTCTTGATAAGGTTGACAGTCCTCAGGAGGATCTTATTATAGTAAACGGATTTGAGCCGGCTGCTGAAACGCTTGGTACATATCTTACATCTAATGATGAGCAGAAAACAGAAATTTATTTTGAAATCTTTGAATATATTGCGAATAATAAAGAAAATAAAATAAGAAATATTGATATGACTGATAAATATGATATCATTATTAATTATGATAACAGAATAAATTTTGAACTGGGAAATGCTAATGATATAACGTATAAATTAAAATTGGCTGAAACGGTTTTCGGTGATTTGGGTGATGATAAGAAGGGTACTATGGAAATGGTGGGAAGCAATCAGATTTCATTTAGAAGTAATACGGGAAATGACAAAAAACCTTCTTCCGGTAATAGTATGACTAAAATTCCGATAGAAGATAACAGTGTTACTGAAAGTACGTCGGAGTCCTCGGAAGAGGATTATGATAACTCTTACGAAGATTCATATGCAGATAATAATGATTATGTATATGAAGATGAATATGAAAATAACGAAGAATATAATAATGAAGAAGATTATGTCGAATAGTAAATAATACAAAGAGATTTTTGGATAAAAAAAATTAAAATAGGTCTTGAAAAATCCCATAAAGTATGTTAATATAATAATATGTATTGTTAATATCAAAAATAATGACTGAAATATCAGGGATGGAAATAAATTTAGGAGGAATTGTAAATGACAGACTTCAATTTTGAGGACGCTTTTGATCCGCAGGTAAGCATTAAAGTAATTGGTGTAGGAGGCGGTGGCGGAAACGCTTTAAATTGTATGGTCGATGCTGGCGTAAAGGATATTGAGTATATTGCAGTTAACACTGATGCAAAGGCACTGAACAGATCTAAGGCAACTACAAAAATTCAGATTGGTACAAAGCTTACCAAGGGCAGAGGTGCCGGAAACAGACCTGAAGTCGGAGAACGTTCAGCAGAAGAAAATAGAGATGAAATACAGCAGTCACTTAAAGGTGCGGATATGGTGTTTATTACTGCCGGAATGGGCGGCGGAACAGGTACAGGCGCAGCACCTGTTGTTGCGGAAATTGCTCAGGAAATGGGACTTTTAACTGTTGCTGTTGTTACAAAACCATTCGCATTTGAAAGAGAACAGAAAATGCTTCAGGCGGAAAGAGGTATCGAAGAACTAAAGAAGTACGTCGATTCGCTTATTGTTATTCCTAATGAAAGACTTCTTGACGGACTTGAAAAACAGCCTACAATGATGGAATCATTTTCATTGGCTGATGATATTTTAAAGACCGGTGTAAAGAGTATATCTGATTTGATTACAGAGGATGGATACATAAATCTTGACTTTGCAGATGTGTCTACAATTATGAAAGGTGCGGGCTATGCACACATGGCTATTGGTCATGGTTCCGGCAAGGACAAGGCCGCAGAAGCTGCAAAGGCTGTTATTTCCAGTCCGCTGCTTGAAACATCTATTTCCGGTGCAAGACGTCTTCTTATCAATATTACTATGTCTGAAGATATCATGGCATCTGATGTTGATACAGCAACAAAGATGATTACAGATACCGCTGCCGAAGATGTAGAATTTATTTTCGGTACAGCATTTAAGGAAGATTTGAATGATGAAATGACAATTACTGTAATCGCAGCAGGCTATGGAGATGACACTGCAACAGCAAGCGAAGATGATGAAGTTATTCCGATAGATAATCCGCTTATTGACAATCCGGGAGATAAAAAGGATACTACTGAAGATGATCTTGATGAAATTCTCAGAATGCTTGAAAAATAAAAATATTGCAGCCGTTTTAGGCTGCTTTATTTTGTATTAGAATATAGGAGTAATTAAAATGTCAGAGATACGAAAAATCTATGCCTCGGAATTAAAAAAATATGCTTCTGAATTAAAGTCAGGAGATAAAATATTGCTCACCGGAACAGTGTATACTTCCAGAGACGCAGCGCATAAACGAATTAAAGCTTTAATCGAAAGCGGAGAACAACTTCCTTTTGAACTTGAAAATGCCGTAATTTATTATGCGGGACCTACTCCGGCACCGGAGGGTAAACCTATTGGTTCATGCGGTCCGACAACATCCGGAAGGATGGATAAATTTGCTCCGCTTCTGCTTGATTTGGGTCTTGGCGGAATGATTGGAAAAGGTGAACGAAATAAAGAAGTAAGAGAAGCTATTGTCAGAAACGGTTCTGTGTATTTGTGTGCAGTAGGCGGAGCAGGAGCTTTGGCAGCGCATTGTATAAAAAAATGTGATGTAATAGCCTTTGAAGATTTAGGATGTGAATCTGTTAAAAAACTTTATGTTGAAGATTTTCCGCTGATTGTCGCAAATGATTGCAGCGGCGGAGATATCTTTAGTGAAGGAAGAAAAGAATTTTCAAATGATAATTTGTAATTTTAAACAAAAATAATACTTAAAATATGGTTGTATTGCTGTTTTAAATAGTATAATTATTTTTTTTGAAAAATTACTTGACAAAATTATAAATATGGTTTATGATTAGTATAATATAAATTTTGATTTGTTTGAAATTTGTTATAGAATGAAACTGTTTTTTGTAAAATAATCGTTTGTATCACCTTACAGCTGATTTCATTTCCTTTGGCTTGATATGTGAAACGCCGGATTGTTTTGTTTGCATTGCAAATTGTTTTGACGTTTATTTGTTGGAAATTCCGCACTTTAAATTTGTTAAACAAGCAGTATCTAATTCTATTTAAGAGATGACCAGGTAGCTTAATTCCAGAGCGTTGTTTAACAAAGGTGTCGGTGTGAGTCCGTCCGGGGTCCAAAATACTAAAGCGAGGTAAAAGAAATGTACGAAGATAAGACATTAGTATGTAAGGAATGCGGAGAAGAATTCGTATTTACAGCTGGTGAACAGGAATTTTATGCTGAAAAAGGTTTTGTAAATGAACCTCAGAGATGCAAGTCTTGTAGAGACGCAAGAAAAAATGCTTCCAGGTCAGAAAGAGAAATGTTTACTGCTACTTGTGCATCATGCGGCGGTGAAGCAAAGGTTCCGTTCAGACCAAGAGAAGACCGTGCGGTTTATTGCAGCGAATGCTTTGCAAAGATGAAAGAAGAAGCTTAAATTAAGATTCTTGAATTAGTGCAGCCGTATGGTTGCACTTTTATTTTATAATTTTGATGTATATATTTTAATTTTAAATAAATAATATAAATAAAAACCGGAGGATAATAAAATGGCATATGAAGTAAATAAGAACACAATTATCGGAGATATTCTTGATCAGGATTTTGATGCAGCGCCTTTTTTCCTTGAAATGGGAATGCATTGTTTAGGCTGTCCGGCTTCAAGAGGCGAGACTATTGCTGAAGCTTGCGAAGTGCATGGTACAGATGCTGATGAACTGGTTAAAAAGCTTAATGAATATTTTGCAAATAAATAAAAAATTACGGCGGACTTTTAATGTCCGCTGTTGTTTACTATGGTGATTAAAATGATTACAATTGATAACAGACTGAAGGTTTGTGCGGACATGGTTTCCGGAAATGGTATTGTATGCGATGTAGGTACAGATCATGCTTATCTTCCTGCATATCTTATTGAAAATAATAAATGTAATAACGTAATAGCATCGGATATAAACGAAGGACCTCTTAAATTTGCACAGCAAACTCTTTTAAAATATCATTTTGAAGATAAAATTAGGTTACTGAAATCGGACGGTTTGGAAAGTATTCCTAGTGAAAACGTAAGTGATGTAGTAATAGCCGGCATGGGAGGCGAAACGATTTCAGAAATCATATCCGGTGCAGAATGGCTTAAAAACGGAGTAAATCTTGTGCTTCAGCCTATGACTCGTGCCGGACATCTGAGAAAATGGCTTTATAAGAACGGATATGAAATTTCCGAGGAAAAAGCTGTTGTTCAGGACCGTTTTGTATACACTGTTATTCGTGCGTTTTATTCCGGGTTTAGATTAAACATCGGAAAAACCGCTGAAATTGTTGGCAGGATTAATATTGAAACTGATGCAGGAATGAGATATTGTCAAAATCAATTTTTTAAAATAAATAATATAGCTATGGGACTTCTTAAGGCCGGAAAATTTGAGGATGGCAATGAATATCAAACTATTGCGAAACGTCTGACCGTAATGATGGAGGGTAAAATGAATTTGGTTTCTGACATTTATAAATACATAGACTCTTTAGCTCCGTTTTCTATTCAGGAAAAATGGGATAATTCGGGACTTCTTACAGGAAATATGAATAAAAAAGTGAGCAAAGTACTTGTGACGCTGGATATTACAAATAATGTGGCAGACGAAGCGGTTGAAGTCGGCGCTGAATTGATAATTTCTCATCATCCTGTAATTTTCAAACCGTTATACAGTCTTACCGAAAATGAACCGTCATGTAAGCTTTTAAAAAGCGGAATTTCCGCAATTTGTATTCATACTCCTTATGATGTGGCAAAGGGTGGAATGAGCGATATTCTTATGGAACTGACAGGATTTGAAAAAACTGAGGGTATTCTTGAAGTAACGGGTCAGAATGAAAAGCCTTACGGTTTCGGTACGATAGGCTTAGCCTCTAAGGAATATACGGCTGATGAACTTGCTGAAAAGCTTAAAAATGTTCTGGACTGCACAGTAGTAAGGTATACAGATGGCGGAAAACCTATAAAAAGAGCAGCATTCTGTACAGGCAGCGGGGGTAATTTGGTTGAAGCGGCTATAAATGCCGATGCAGACGCATATATAACTTCGGAAGTTAAGCATGATCAGTGGCTGCTTGCAAGGCAGATGGGAATTTCTTTGTTTGACTGCGGTCATTTTCATACTGAAAATATAGGTATGATAAAACTTTGCAAGATGCTTGCGGCGGACTTTCCGAATATTGAATTTGTAATGTCAAAAGTGAATAAGGATCCGGTAAAATATGTGTTGTAAAATAAGTTTGTTTACTTGTCCGGTATGCGGAAATTCTTTGGAGATAAACGGGAAGAGCTATAAATGCATTAATAATCATACTTTTGACTCCGCTAAAAGCGGTTATGTGAATTTGCTTACGTCTGACAGAATGAATGCTAAAAATCCCGGTGATAACAAGCTGATGGTTAAATCAAGAAGTGATTTTCTGGATAAGGGTTACTACGGTCATTTGCTTGAAAAGCTTTGTGAATCGGTTTATGAAATTGTATCGGAAAATAATGTCATATTGGACGCAGGGTGCGGCGAGGGCTATTATACCTCAGGAATATATAATTATCTGTGTGACAGAAAAATGGCTATACAATCTGCCGGAATAGATATATCCAAACATGCTGTGGACAAGGCGGCTAAAAGATGTCATGATATCCAATATGCTGTTGGAAGTATCTTCCACATTCCCGTTTCGGATTCTTCATGTAATATTCTGCTGAATGTTTTTGCACCGTTTTGCCGTGATGAATTTTTACGCATTATTAATGACGGGGGATATATGGTAATGGTTATTCCCGGAAGAAAGCATTTGTGGGAACTGAAAAATATCGTATATGAAAGACCTTACGAAAATAATCCTAAGCCGGAGAAAATAGACGGTTTCGTTTTTTGGAAAAAATATAATGTACAACGGCAAATAGAACTTGAATCCAATGAAGATATTTTAAATTTATTTGCGATGACGCCGTATTTTTATAATACACGAATAACTGACCGTGAAAAGCTTTCGGAATTGAATTTTTTAAAAACCAATACTGAATTTGAAATACTTATTTATAGAAAAGGAGATGCGTAATGGCGCTTGACGGTGCATTTTTATATGCAGTAAAACAGGAGTTAAATGTTCTGATGGGAGGAAGAATAGACAAGATTTATCAACCTTCCCGTGAAGAAATTATTATATCCATTCGTACAAGACAAGGCGGTTTTAAACTTTTGATTTCTGCATCAGCAAGCAGTGCGAGAATTCATATAACACAGATGAGCGTTGATAATCCTATGACTCCTCCTATGTTTTGTATGCTTCTAAGAAAGCATTTGGGAGGAGGAAAGCTGTCCGCAATACGTCAGGACGGTTTGGAGAGAATTCTTTTTCTGGATTTTGAGTGCATTAATGAGCTGGGCGATATTGTGACAGTTACACTGGCATGTGAAATTATGGGTAAGTACTCCAATTTAATCGTAATAAATAATGATGGAAAAATTATTGACAGTATTAAGCGTGTAGACAGTGATATGTCAAGGGAAAGAATAGTTCTTCCGGGAATGCCTTATGAATTTCCGCCTAGAGATGACAGGATTTCATTTGTGGATTCAGATGAGATAACTATTCGCAGTATTGTTACCAGTCTGAAAAGTGCGGAGCTTTCAAAGTCACTGATAAGTGCGTTTGAGGGGATTTCTCCGGTTCTGGCAAGGGAATGGGCATATTATACAGGAAAGGGAATAGAACTCAACGGCGCTGAGATGAACAGTGATGAAATTGACAGGCTTGTTTTTGCGATAATGATGTCTAAAAAGTCGCTGACCGAAAATGACTGCTGTTTTACTACAGTAACCAATAAAGACGGTCTGCTGAAGGACTTTTCTTTCATCAGGCTTAATCAGTATGGTAATCTTATGATTACAAAGGAACATACCTCAGCATGTTCGCTTCTGGATTATTTTTACGCACAGCGTGACAGAACTGCAAGACTAAAACAGCGGGCAAATGATTTGTTCAAATTACTAATGAATACCACAGAACGAATCACAAAACGTATTGCAAATCAGAAAAATGAGTTGAAGGACTGTGAGAAAAAGGAGGAAATGAAGCTTAAAGGAGATTTATTGTCTGCTAACATATATAGAATTCAAAAAGGCGATCAAACGGCGGTTTTAGAAAACTTTTATGACGAATCCTGTCCGCAGATTGAAATCAAGCTTGATTCTAGGTTAACTCCTTCACAGAATGCACAGAAATACTATTCTGAATATCGTAAGTCGCTGACTGCTGAAAAAAAGCTTGCAGAACAGATTGCTTTAGGCGAAGAAGAGCTTAAATACATTGACAGCGTTTTTGATTCCCTTACAAGAGCGAATACTGAAAATGAAGTTAACGAACTGCGTCTGGAGCTTGCGGAGCAGGGGTATATACGTGCGGTAAGATTAAAAGGAAAACCGCCTAAAAGCAATCCGCCGTTTGAATATTTGTCAGGCGACGGTTATACTATTCTTCTGGGAAGAAACAATAAGCAAAATGATAAGCTTACTTTGAAAACTGCCGCAAAAACCGATATTTGGCTTCATACTCACAATATACCCGGTTCTCATGCAATTATAGTGACAAACGGTGAAACTCCTCCGATCAGTACAATTGAAGAGGCGGCTGTAATTGCAGCGGTTAACAGTAAGGCAAAGGATTCCTCGCAGGTTCCGGTTGATTACTGTCCTGTGAAATTTGTAAAAAAGCCCGTTGGGGCTAAGCCGGGTATGGTTATATTTACAAATAATAAAACATTGTACGTAACTCCTGATAAGGAGCTTGAAGAAAGGCTGAAAAAATGAAACTGGATTCTGAATTTTTCCATAGAGATTGTCTTGAGGTAGCGCCTGATTTAGTGGGTAAAGTTATAGTCAGAACATTTGAAAACGGCGATACGGTACGCCTGAGAATTACAGAAACAGAAGCGTACAGAGGTACTGAGGATAAAGCGTGTCATGCATCAAAGGGAAGGACTCCCAGAACAGAACTGCTTTACCGTGAAAGCGGTATAATTTATGTTTACCTGTGCTATGGAATCCACTGGCTTATGAACGTTATTACGGGTGAAAGGGAGCAGCCTCAGGGAGTTTTGATAAGAGCATGCGAAGGCTTTGAGGGTCCGGCAAAACTTACTAAAAGACTGGCAGTTGACAAAAGCTTTAACGGTGAATCTTTTACAGAAAATGAAAGAATCTGGATAGAAGACGACGGTCTGAAACCTAATATTCGAACCGATAAAAGAGTTGGTATCGACTATGCGGGAGAGGAATGGGCATCAAAGCCTTGGAGATTTATTCTTGACAAATAGAACGGAATAAAGTATAATTATAAATGAATCATGATGAAGGGTGTAAATTTATGCATACTAATTTCTATAAAAGTGAATATATAGTCTATAAAGTCGTGAGTTTCTCATAGGCTTTTGATGTTGTGTAGATTTGTACCTTAGATGAGATCAACAGCCGAAGCAGTATTTTGTATTTTTCTGCTTTGGCTATTTTTATAAAATATGAACGGAGATGTTATGATGAGTAAAGAACTGGCAAAATCCTATAATCCAAAGGATTTTGAAGACAGAATTTATAAGTACTGGAATGACAGCGGCTGTTTTAAGGCTGAAATTGACGAAAACAAAAAGCCGTATACTATTGTTATACCGCCGCCGAATATAACAGGTCAGCTGCATATGGGACATGCTCTTGATGAAACATTGCAGGATATACTTATAAGATACAAAAGAATGTCGGGATATTCCGCATTGTGGCT
>CATKAZ010000089.1 GCA_949745795.1 uncultured Oscillospiraceae bacterium
AAGATTTTCTGTGGGGTTGTCCGTCCTGATGCCAAGCAGCTGATTTACTTTAAATTCTGCGAGTTCGTGAGCACAAGTGCCTTCACGGGCATATTCTGTTGTTACATCAGGAATTTCAGCGTTCAATTTTGCAGACGGCGTGCAATTCAGCCAGCGGAAACTTGCTGAGGCAGATAAAATGGCGTGGGCTCTTTGGTTATGCCTTGCTGCCAAATGCCTCTGCCTCCTTCATCAGTGCAGGAAGTTCCGCATCATCGACTGCTGACAGCCTTTCCGCTCCATGCTTCTGAAGCAATGCCTTAACTTCGTTTGAAAATCCAAGGCGTGTCAGTTCTGCAAGCTTTGCTCTGACTTTCGAACGGTCAACAGGCTTTTCAGGTTCTTCAGTCTGCTTTGGTGTTTCAGATGAAGTGCCGATTTCTTCATAATCGTTAAGGTCACCAATCACTTTTGATGCAGTAAGCACATCGGCATAAGCCTGAAGACTGTCACCAAGACTGCGGACATCTGAGATGATGTCCAGAAGAAGTTTGATTTGACTCATTGCATTTTACCTCTCTTTCCATGTTTTGGGCTAATCTTTCTGATACTGCACTTATTGCAAATAAAAGTGCGGTAAGTTCTTTTTGCTTGTCCATCTTTTCACCCCTTTCATATTTAGCCGGAAAAGTCAACCCCCTGACTAATCTCCTGAATCTCTACACACTGAACAGTCTTTCCAGGTGTCAAGACGAGGATTTCACAGAATTCACCGAATAAACAATGTAACAGTCTCTTTGAAAATCGAATACTTCGGCTTGACAACACGTGTGTACGTTCATCGTCCTTTTTGACAATTATTTTGACCTTATGTTTCATAAAATTCACCTGCCTTTCACCTTAAGCCGAAAAAGTCAACCCTTTTTTCTATGTATCTGTTTGGGCTTCTCTACGCCGAAGTATTTACAAGCCTTGGTAATGATCTTATTCCATCGGTTGTGCATTGCCTGCTTTGTAATTTTTTTGCCTGTTCTTTCCTCTTCCTCACGGCGAATCTCTTCAAGCTGTTTTCTTGCACCGAGATGTTCGTAAACCAGGTCTTTTTGAGAAGGCGTGAGTGTTTCTATAAAAGCAAGAATTTGTTCCACCATCGAATTTCCTGTTTCTTCTTTACTGACAGGTGCTGCAATGGTATCGAATGGGTCACCATAATCAGCTTTTTTCTTTGCAAGAAACTCATAATCTTCATTTTCGGTATCATAACGTTCCGACAACGCAACATCATGGTCATTTTCGGTCAAAACGATGATGCACTCCTTGTTTTCTGCTGTAAACGGAACAATATCTATAATTTGACGTTCCCATTTTCCGTTTTGATTTAGAACCATACGAGTATACACATAATTTCCACTTTCATCGAGATAACTATCTTTTTTCATTTTTTGTCCCTTCTGCCGGGAAGTGTGGGAGGGCAAAAGGACAAAAAACAGAAGCCTGCTCTGAGAAGCCGACTCCTGTCTTACCGAAAAATGGGTACAGCAAAGGAAGGCTATCTCGTTACTGAACTATCAGCTGTGCTGATGAGTTCTGAAATATCCTTAGCCCTGAGCTGTACACACTCCGGCTATATATTTTTGACCGTCACTTGACGGTAATTTTTTTAGTGTCAAGTATTTTTGACAATTTCATTTCGAGCAATTTAACTCCGTATTTGATTTATACTCTGCTTCCAGTATATATCAAGACATAAAAAAAGACCATCAAGTGACACTTGATGGTAAAAATCACACAAAAAGGGCTGTTTCACCATTCCCGATTTCGGGAAACAGCGAAACAGCCCCTAATTCTATTCCTGACCATCAAGTGACACTTGATGATTTAAAGTACAAATTTATTACTTTCAGCATTTTGCACAAAAAAGAAAGCGTAAAATATACAATTCTGTGTTTATTAAAGAACACACAGTGTTGTATTTATCTTTGCTTTATTAAGGTAGCACTGCCAACGTTCTATTGTTTCATCAGTATGTTCATCTACAAGCCATCTGTAAAAACGGCCAATTGAAGTATGCGGAAATTCTACTCCAGCTTTTTTCATCAAATCATAGCAATATTCTTTATTCAGATTTAGACCAATAAAAAGTTTGAGTAACGTTTCGATCTTAACAGGTTTATCTTTTTTATTGCGCAACTCACTTATCGTTTGTGTACTGATATTTGAACGTTCACTCAATATTTCTGCAGTTAAATTCTTTCGCTTGATATGATAATCCACGGTTTTATGAAATGACCCAGGCAACTCATCAAAATCATTTTCGTACTGCTTTGAAAGCATCATGATTTCTTCAATTTTTGCGGCTTCCTGCTCAGTTAATTCGTTTTTTCCAACATTAGAATCATACTCTGTTTCGAGCAGAGAATCCGCAGCAACTTCACGGCACAGAAAACATTCCCGATAAAAGGAATCATCATAATCAAGTTTAATACGCTTTTTACAGGTGAACATAAAACAGCATTCATCAATGTGATCCAGTGCATATGGGGTCATTTCCGGATGCTCTTCTTTATTGAATTGAATATACTTTGGATGATTTATACAAAGCATATTATTTACAAAAATGATTTTATCTTCTGCATAAAGGTCGCTTAATTTCTTATTTAATAAAATCATGCGAAGTGCACTGACTGAATCAATAACAAAGCATCCGTTTTTTCCAATAATTTTAGAACCAAAAGAAAAATGCGGTATAGGTTTTCCATCTATGTAAACATATACGCCATGTGCTTGCTCAAATCCTAATTCAATCGCACGAAGTTTTGCAGCAATACGAGATACCTGAAAAAAATCAGCAGTGTCTTGAATAGCCTGAGCCATTACTTCTGCCTCTCTGGTATTTGCAGGCATAGACTGCCGCAGATTATATAGGCGGTCTTGAATGAACTTTTTGGTTGTAGATGCTGGCATTAGAATTTTTGGAGCAAGGGTGTTTGCCTGCCATTCGATCCAATCAAGAGGTGTGGATTTTGTTTTATCCTTACCGTATATTTCAACGATTTTGCAAGATATAGAGTGGCATTCATGACTCAGCAACCGCATCAGTTCAAAGAACATTTTGTGTCGTTCCCAATGTACACACTCATGTATAATCGTATTGTTCATTGTTCCAATATTATACATAAAAAACGTATTGGGATTTACCAGCATAGTTCCCGGTGCTATAGTTTTCTCCTCTGTTTTTAAAAAAGCAGTATCACTATATACTGTTACTGTGGAAGTTTCAAAATAAGTTTTTCCAAAAATGTTATCATCCAGCGGTGCAAAAAACAACTGCATTCCCAAATCTCTAACAATTTCTTCTACTGGCAGCGGCATTGCTGTTTTTAATGCTCGTTTACAATGTTTATTCAGAAAATTCTCTGCAACAGTATCAGCATCCTCACTGTAAAGATAAGGAACGAGATAGTGATCCAGAGCACTTTCTTTGTCAAAGCGGTCTTTATTGTATTCTTCCACCCGAACAATTTTGACATTATGCAGACCGTTTTTCAAAATACTCTCACAGTATACAGACAGCCAAATTGATTTGGAATCCGATTCATATTCATATTTTGATTTTCCTGAAACGCTAACTTCTGCAATTATACTTAGTCTGAAGTGTAATGCATTATTGCCCGATGTCTTAAAGGATACACCTCTTATACAGTAATCGTCCAATTCAAAAGTAACGACATCTGTAATGAGTTGAGTCGAGAGCAGTGATGTATTTCGTTTCCGAAAACAAAAATTTTTGATTTTATTATAAATAGCATCATAATGTTTATCATATATATACTCTTCGAACGTCTGATAAGTATTCATTGTAATACTCCTTTCAAGGGATGAACCGATTGCATATCTAATATTATAGCACATTTCGACTTTTTTGCAATATACATAAAAAATAGTATACATGTTAATCGAAATATATTTACATTCTAATGAAAACGTTTCAATAGGGATTGATTTTTTTGCCGCTTTATGCTATAATAAAATAGATAGTATCTTGTTTGTTTGACACGACAATAGATAAAATATGTGGAGGTTAGACAATATGGCTGAAAAAACAAACGCAAATATCGGATTTGAAAAGCAGATATGGGATGCTGCCTGCGTTCTTTGGGGACATATTCCTGCTGCTGAATATAGAAAAGTTATTGTAGGACTTATATTTTTAAGATATATATCATGTGCTTTTGATAAAAAATATCTGGAACTTGTTGCTGAAGGCGATGGTTTTGAAGATGATAAAGATGCATATACAATGGATAACATCTTTTTTGTTCCTGAAAAAGCAAGATGGAGTAAGATTGCTGAGTCAGCACATTTGCCTGAAATCGGAACTGTAATTGATGATGCTATGAGAGCAATTGAAGAGGAAAATAAATCGCTCAAAGATGTTTTGCCAAAGAACTACGCAAGCCCTGATTTGGACAAGCGTGTTCTTGGCGATGTTGTAGACATCTTCACGAATAATATTGATATGAGTGAAACCGGACAGGACGAGGATTTGTTCGGCCGTACCTATGAATATTGTATCGCAATGTTTGCGGAAAAAGAGGGACAGAAGGGCGGAGAATTTTATACACCGTCAAGTGTTGTAAAAACACTGGTTGAGATTTTGAAACCGTTTGAAAATTGTCGTGTCTATGACCCTTGCTGTGGAAGTG
>CATKAZ010000090.1 GCA_949745795.1 uncultured Oscillospiraceae bacterium
CTCCTTTCAGCTTACTTGCCGTTTCTGCGTTTTACGATGAACTTATCAGAACGGTTATGCTTCTTACGGGTTTTGTAGCCAAGTGCAGGCTTGCCCCAAGGAGTTACAGGTCCCGGACGTCCGATTGGTGATTTACCTTCACCACCGCCGTGAGGGTGATCGCATGGATTCATTACAGAACCTCTTACTGTAGGTCTGATACCCATATGACGTGTTCTTCCGGCTTTACCCAGATTAACGTTTTCATGATCTATATTGCTTACCTGACCGATTGTAGCTTTACAGTTGATCGGTACATTTCTAAGCTCGCCTGAGGGAAGTCTTACGAGAGCATACTTGCCTTCCTTAGCCATAAGCTGAGCCATATTTCCTGCCGAGCGAACCATCTGAGCGCCCTTACCGGGATAAAGTTCGATAGCGTGAATAAATGTACCAACAGGAATGTTAGCCATTTCAAGTGCATTGCCTGCCTTAATATCAGCTTCAGGACCGGAGCATACTGTATCTCCTACCTTAAGACCGTTTGGTGCAAGAATATATCTCTTTTCGCCGTCCTCATACTTAACAAGTGCGATAAATGCCGAACGGTTCGGATCATATTCCAATGTCATAACAGTAGCGTTCATGTTATCCTTATCACGCTTGAAATCAATTATACGATACTTTCTTCTTGAGCCGCCGCCTCTGTGGCGAACAGTTATTCTTCCGTAGCTGTTTCTGCCCGACTTCTTCTTGAGAGGTTCAAGCAGGCTTTTCTCCGGAGCAACCTTTGACAATTCCGAATAGTCTGTACAGGTCATCTGACGACGTGAAGGAGTTGTCGGTTTATAGGTTTTTATAGCCATTGTTTTCACTCCTTAAATGCGTTGTTTGCGGGAGCATCACTCCCATACCGTTTGATTCTGTATCAGCTATTAATACAGACCGTCAAAGAACTCGATTGATGACTTAGTTTTCTTGTCATCAGGTTCCTGATTTATAGTAACGATAGCCTTTTTCCAGTCAGCCTTCTTGCCTTCAAATCTGCCGACACGTCTTGTGCGTCCCTTGCAGTTCATTGTGTTAACCTTAGTAACCTCAACGCTGAAAAGCTGTTCAACTGCCTTTGCTATCTCAACTTTATTAGCATCCTTAGCAACCTTGAAAGTATACTTTCCCGAAGGAAGCATGTCGATACTTCTTTCACTAATTACCGGCTTGAGGATGATATCCTGTGGTGCTTTCATTATGCGTACACCTCCTCAATTTTTCCGACAGCATTCTTAACAACGATGAACTTGTCATGATTTAGAATGTCATATACATTTAATGTATTAACTGCTGCTGTCTTAACTCCCGGGATGTTTGCAGCGCTCTTTACTACCTTCTTGTCTGCTTCGGCGGTAACGATAAGAGCCTTACCGTCAACATTAAGAGCCTTTAGCATGCTTACGATAGTCTTTGTCTTGAAACCATCCATATTGAGAGCGTCTATAACGATCAGATTTTCATTCTGAACCTTTGAAGATAAAGCTGACTTCATAGCAAGTCTTCTTACCTTCTTATTAAGTGTATAACTGTAATCTCTTGGCTTAGGACCTAAAGCAACACCGCCGTGTGTCCACTGAGGAGCACGGATCGAGCCTTGTCTTGCATGACCTGTTCCCTTCTGTCTCCATGGCTTTCTGCCGCCGCCGCGAACTTCTGTACGTGTCAGTGTGGACTGTGTGCCCTGACGCTGATTTGCAAGATAATTCACAACCATTGCATGCATTACAGCTTCGTTTGGTTCTATACCGAATACAGCATCGGAAATTTCTGTTTCTGAAACCTGATTTCCTGCCATATCATAAACTGAAACCTTTGACATATATGCTTCCTCCTTCCTTAAGCCTTAACACTGTCTACGATGGATACGATTCCGCCCTTAGGACCCGGAACTGCACCCTTAAGTGCGATAAGATTATTTTCGGCGTCAATTTTAACTACTTCCAGATTCTGTACAGTAACCTTTTCGTTACCCATCTGACCAGGCATTCCCTTACCCTTGAAGATTCTCGAAGGTGAAGAACATGCGCCCATTGAACCTGCGTGTCTGTGTACAGGACCTGTACCGTGTGTTTCCTTGAGTCTTGAGTTGTTGTGACGCTTAACTGTACCCTGGAAACCCTTACCCTTGCTTGTACCGCTGACATCAACCATGTCGCCTACAGCAAATGTATCAGCCTTAAGAATATCGCCTACATTAACCGAAGCGCAGTCTTCAAGTCTGAATTCCTTAAGTTCCTTCTTGCAGGCAACGTCTGCCTTGTCGAAGTGACCCTTCATCGGCTTGTTAACTCTTGTAACCTTAACGTCGCCGTAGCCCAGCTGAACAGCTTCATAACCGTCGTTTTCGGCAGTTTTCTTCTGAACAACAACACACGGGCCGGCTTCAACTACTGTTACAGGAATAACTTTTCCTGATTCATCGAAAATCTGTGTCATACCGATTTTCTTGCCGATAATACCTTTTTTCATGTATATTTTCCTCCTGTTAGGTTATTGGTTGGCCCTTAGCCAACATGACCGACGGATTAAATTCCGTCAACATTCCGCAGTGGATTTTCTGCGGAATCAGGGGCTTCAAAGCTTTAATTACTTAAGCTCCATTACGATGTCCACGCCTGCCGGAACTTCCAGCTTCTGAAGAGCGTCCGTAGTTTTAGCAGTTGGTCTGATTACATCAATGAGTCTCTTGTGAGTTCTCATTTCAAACTGCTCACGGCTGTCCTTATACTTGTGAACGGCTCTGAGGATTGTGATAACCTCTTTGTTAGTAGGTAGCGGAATCGGTCCGGAAACTCTGGCGCCGCTTCTCTTTGCCGCTTCCACAATCTTTGCAGCTGCTGCGTCCACTGTTGCGTGTTCATAACCCTTGATCTTGATTCTGATCTTTTCGTTGACTGCCACTTTTTTCGCCTCCTTAAGGTATTATTTTTGGGGGCCGGATTTGAAATACTACACGTTCCCGTGTGTTTCCTGTCTATAACAATAAAAAATCCCGAATTTCTCTATTCAAGAATTCGGGTTACTGTCATCAGGACACAATTACAGACTTCAAGCTTTTTATAAAAGCTCAAAACGTCACTAACTGTGCTCGGTATTTCAGTCGCCCGGTTTAAAATCGGACATACTCCACGGAAATTACCCGACATACCGCCGGCAACCTTCCGCTTCATCGCATATCTGTTGCAATCACGCTAGATAATTATAGCACAGATACACTTTTTTAGCAACATTTTGAGCCAAAATATTTTGTAAATTTTTTATTAATTAGTTATATATTTTATATAAAATCATCGGGATTCAGAAATCCTCCGTCAAACCTTACTTCAAAATGACAGTGATTTCCCGTTGAATCTCCGGTAGTTCCCACTGCGGCGATCAAATCCCCCTGCGATACTGTGTCCCCGGGACTTACAAATACCTCGCTTGCATGACCGTAAAGAGTTATATAACCGTTTCCGTGATCTATCATAACAAAGTTTCCGTATCCGCCGTCATTCCAGCCGGCTTCAATTACCGTTCCTCCATCGGCTGCATAAATATCCGTACCCGACGGAGCGGCAATGTCCATTCCTTTATGATTTCTGTCACTCATAAAAGGATCGCTTATATATCCGCCGTTTACAGGCCAGATAAACTCTCCGGAAAAAATATCATCTGTTTCCGGTACGCTTTCAGTATAAAGCGACTCTGTTTCATCAGCAGAAATTTCATCTGAACCTGTTTCTTCGGCATAATCTTCGGCAGAAGGAAGCTCCACTGTTTCGGAATCCTTTAATTTTCTTGAAACTTCCGTTCCGTCCACATAAGTCACTTCATATGTGCTAAGTTTTTTTCCTCTGATTCCTTCGGAAACAAGTTCTGAATTCTCATTATATTCATAGGTTTCCAGTTCAATTATTTCCTCTTCCTGTTCTTCGCAAATATATTTTACAGGCAGTACTGAAACAGTTTCTTTTATTTTAATTGATTCACCGTCTTCAATTTTTTCAATTTCCGGATTAAGCTCCTTAACCTCGTCAATACTCATATCAAAGTCTTCTGCAATTTTTTCGCAGGTATCTTCTTCTTCGGCAGTGTATTCGGAAACCACATTCTTTTCACCCGTAAGAAAATCCTTCATATCTGATTCATCGACAAGTGCTTCGGAACGGTAAACGCCTTGTTTAAGATCGGGCTGTACGGCATAATCCGCCTCGATTATATTTTCGTCTTTACGGTATTCATTCAGGATAGTTTCCAGCTGAGTTTCGATACTGTCCTTATCCACCACAGCTCCGATAAATTCATCATCAATATAAACTCCGCAGGCCTCAACCAATTCCGCACCGGAATTTGCAGTGCCAACCGGAACAGAGTCGGATGCCGGCAGTCCTATTTCCGCATAACCATTAATACCGTTTATCAATCCTTTAGACGAAAAAACCATAGCTGCTTCCGGATCTCTATCATATACAACCGGTTTGCCATACTGAAACTCTGCCGCCCAACATACCGTACCCGCAAGAAAAATCATTGTGAGAACCGGCGCTGCACAGTTCATTATCATTGAATAAATACGTTTTCTTCTATTGCTGCAAAGATGTTTCTGACTCATTGTAAAAACTCCTTTCATTTCTGCCCCTGAGCATTATGTTTCAGGGGACATTGTAACAAATGATTACAATTGTTACAAATCAGTTACATCATGGAGTTTATTATAACAAGTTCACAATAAAACGCAAGTCTTTTTGTATAAATCTTCCAAATAGCGACAATTATTTGTAAGACTGCACAAGTTAAAGTTCGTTTTTTTGTTGTATGTGCCAAGAATAACTCAGCATTTCGACAGTATAATTTTCCAAAGCTTTAAGCAGAGGCAGTACGTCTTTTTTAGCCTTTGGCAGACTATGTTCTTTATAATTTCCGCATTCTTCCTCTGAACAGCCCGGAATTCTGTCATCAAACTCCGAAATGAACTTATATGCGTCACGAACCAATTTAATCGCAGCTTCATGACTCATTCCCCTTGTCAGCAGGTAAAAGCCTGTCCGACAGCCCATAGGTCCGACATAAATAATACCCTTGCCGAATTCGGAATTTCTTGCGAATGTGGCAAAAAGATGTTCAATGGTATGCATCGACGGTGTTTCAAGATATGTTCCGCCGTTAGGTTTTACCATTCTTATGTCGTATGTAACAATATCCCCATCAACACGTGAAATATACATACCCACGTCAATTTTTCTGTGATCAACCTGAAAGCTTGCTATTCTTTCCATTTTTTAACCTTCCTTATTAATTATTTTTTGTATATCTTCTCTTAGAGGTGAGCCTACAGTTATTTCTTCTCCGGTCAGCGGCTCTATAAAGCTGAGACTTCCGCAGTGCAGGGCCTGACAGTCTATATCTGCGGTACTTCCTCCGTATAAATCATCTCCTGCCAGGGGATGCCCTATATAAGCAAAATGTACTCTTATCTGATGAGTCCTGCCGGTTTCAAGATCAATTTTCAGCAAGGAATATTTTATTCCTGCTTTTATTGCTTTATAGTGGGTAACCGCCCTCTGACCGTCCTCACTCACAATTCTTTTTATTATAGATTCCTTTTCCCTTGCAATAGGAGCGTCAATAGTTCCCCCGCCGTCAATATATCCTGTTACGGCGGCATAATAAACCTTTCTTATACTGTTTTGCAGAGCCGCTGCCGCAAATGCATTTTTTGCGGCAATGCAAAGACCGGAAGTATCTCTGTCCAATCGGTTAATCGGACGAAAAGTAACGTCAGGATATTTTGCCGCAAAAAAATTTCCCAAAGTATCTCCCTGATGCTTTATAGAAGGATGCACAGGCATTCCTACCGGCTTATCAAATACAGCCAGATTTTCATTTTCAAAAGCTATAGGCACATTAAGCCCGGGATTCGGTTCCAGTATTTTAGTATCCTCAAATTGAAGAACAATAGTATCTCCCGCCTCTACGATATCTATAGTACGGATAAGACTTCCGTTTCTTGTGATACCGTTTTCAGTACGTTTAAGACGGGAAATAAGTCTTTTTGACACACCGGCATCCTTTATAAGAAAATCCGCAAGCTTTGCCTGTCTTGAAACTTCAAGTACTATCTTTCCCAATACTTTCCTCCTTAAGACGTTCTTCGGCAAAAACCGACACCGACATAACAGCTTTCGGCAGTATAAACGGAATTGTTACAATCGGAATCATTGCAGGAATATACGCAAGTATCAATTTAAGAAAATCCAGCTTCACACCGTACATTTTTTTACGGGACATATTCATGACTTTAAAAGTACCGTTATCCGGATGCTTTATAAAAATAAACGGAGCCAAAATAAAAGTCAGCAGACATTTCAGATAAAGTCCCAGAAGAAACACGCCTGCCATAAACAATTGTAAAACCGCAAACAATGCCGCAGCCTGGTTACTATAATCCGGAACTGCATAAAATAGCTTATATGCAAACATCCAGCAGAACCCGGACGGTAAAAGTGATACCATACTCAATATCCACATAACTCCATATAAAAGCGCTGCTCTCATATTAAGCTTAAATCCGGTATACAGCTTGAGTATACTCCTGTTATCACCTCCGGAGGCAGCCTGATAAAACCACCATAACCCGCCTGTAATAAGGGGAGACATAACAATAAAACACAAAACATATCTTATTATTTTTACAGCCATTTCCGAAATATCCGAGCTTTTAAACAATCCGAAAACATCTGCATTATTATTGTATAAAATAAACCCTGCTCCGGCGATGTCAAAAGCTTTAAATATAAGATAAACAACAATGCATACCGATACAACAAAAAAGCCTTCTCCGTATCGTCCATGTAAAAGTTCCTTTGCTTTATGCCTGTAAACTGTAGTTTTCATAAATATCAGTCTCCATTCAGCCGTATATACGGATAATTATGTAACAAAGGAATTATATTATATTTATTCTTTATAGTATGGTATTTTCCCCAATATCTCAAATGCCTGAGACTGCTGCCACATTTTTGCAGTCATTAGAATTTCAAAACCTTCTCCCGGCGCACAAGTAAGCTCCTTAGGATCAATTTTAGGCAGTCCAAACGCCGAAAGAATATTTGTAACCAATCCCGAATGAGTAATCAGCGCACAATGAGTAAGCTCCTCGTTCATCATATCAGTTATGATCTCATGAAGCCCTTTATAAAGCCTAAGAAGAAGCTCCTCCATACTTTCTCCTCCGGGAGCACGCTTGTCCGGAGTTCCGCCTCTGAGCCATTCCTGATAATCCTCTCTGTTTATAAGCTCCTGAACGCTTTTTCCGTCAAATTCACCGAAATCAAGCTCCGTCATATTTTCAACTATCTGAAGTTCACGGTAAGGATAAATAATTTCGGCAGTTTCAACGCACCTTTTCATAGGACTCGAATAAACCCTCTGAACTTTTGGATATTCATACTCGTCCATTTTGCTGACGATCTGACTTACTCCTTTTTTTGAAAGCGAATAATCGGTACGGCTTCCAAGATAAATTGCCTTATCATTAGCGTCTGTAAGACCGTGCCTTATAATACTGAGTCTGTATCCTTTCATTAAATACTCCTTTAAATACAAAATGTATAAATTTATTTTAACAAATTCTAAACCGATTTCATGGTTATTATGCACTAAAATCACACTGTAAATTCGCCATCTACATATATTTTACAAAATATAGCATGGTTCAGCATAAAAAATTTTATAATTCTGCTCTTTACTTTTTTATACGGATTGTTATATAATTTTAATACAGTATTAATCAGATCCTGTCAATCCAAAAAGAAAAGAGGTGTCAGAATGAATACTGAATTTCCGAGAATTATGACGCTCCGAAGAAAAGAACGTAAAATCAGCCAGAAACAAGCAGCAGCGGATTTGGGAATTTCACAGGCTCTCCTTTCCCATTACGAGAAAGGGATCAGAGAATGCGGTCTGGACTTTCTTGTAAAAGCCGCCGATTACTATAACGTGTCCTGCGATTATCTTCTCGGACGTACTGCATCGCCAAATGAAAATTTAGCATCATCAGACAAGAATAAAAATATCTGCGACGATATAAATATGATATCCGATTCAGCAGACATTTTACTGTCCCTTTGCGGTTCTTCGGGAAACAAATCCCTGGAAAATGACGCTGTTTCTTACATAATGTTAAATTTATATAAGCTGTTCCGTATGCTCTATAATTCAAACGATGAAAATAACTCACTGTTTTTTAAAATACCGGAGTTGCCTGCCGAGGATCTAACTGATTCAGTAATAATGAAGATGTGTGCGTCCATAAAATTAAAGAGCAAAGAAAATTTAAACAAAAGCATAACGACCGACAGCCTTTCAGAAGAATATGCCCAAACGCCGTCGCTCATGAAACTGATTAAATCAAGCGAAGATAAAATATCCGAACATTACGGATAAAAACCGTAATATTTTTATTATAGCATTTTTTAATTTAAATTAAAAGAGGGTTTTTTATGATTTCTGAAAAAAGCCGTATAAAGGTTAGTAAAATTTGTATTTTTCTGCCGTTTATAGTTGTTTTTTCACTCATTATAATATATATATCGATTTTTTTTAAGCGATATAATACCAACTTTAATTTTTTCGGTATGGATACTTTTATCATTGTATCGTCCGATAAAAATATAGAAAAAGAAATTAAACAGATATTTACTGAAACAGAAAATATTTTTGATTTCCATGACAGTATGAGCGAAGTTTCAAGGCTAAATTCTTCCAAGACAATAAACTCCTCAAACGAACTTATATATGCCCTGAAGCATATTCTGGAGCTTAACGAAAAATACGGAAACAACGCTGACGTAACTGCCGGAAATCTTACAAAGCTTTGGAATATAACCGGTGAAAATCCTCGGATTCCCAAACAAAATGAGATCGACAAGGCTCTTGCCGCTACAGGATTTGAAAATATTATAATCAGCGGAAACAGTATTACCCTCGAAAACAATACCATACTGGACTTCGGATGCGTCGCAAAGGGCATCGCCCTTGACAAAGTTAAAGAACTCCTTGACAAAAAACATTCACGCTATTCACTTATCACTACAGGTTCTTCAATATTAGTTTACGATAACAAAAACAGTAAACAAAATATTGATATAGCTTCTCCGGATAAAAACGGTTCAATAGGAGCGGTAACGCTCAGTGGCAGCTGTTTTATTTCCACATCGGGAGGGTATGAAAGATACGCAGAGATTGACGGCAAAAAATACTGTCATATTATAGACACAAAAACCGGATATCCTACGGAAACCGATCTTACAACGGTAACCGTATTCTGCGAAAGCGGTCTAGAATCGGATTTTCTTTCAACACTGATCTTTATCGGAGGCACAAAGGAAATCGAAAAGTATCTTGATTCGGACAGCTATAAAATAGTGGCAGCGGATAAGGATAAAAACCTCTATATAAGCGACGGTCTAGATTTTGAATTAAAGGATGATTCTTATAAATATAAGTAATAAAAAAATTATCGTTAAAAAAGATTTTTTTATAATACTTGCCATTGTTCTGACAGGTATTATTGTTGTTTCTGTGAGTTTTATTATGAAAAAAACTAATCACGGTAAAACAGCGGTCATTTCAGTGGATTCTGAAATCATAGAAAAAATCAACCTTGAAACTCACGAAAACAATACGTTTTCAATTGAAAATATAAAAGGCGTTGTCTTTGAAGTGAATAAAGGAAAAATAAGAATAATCGAGTCGGATTGTCCTGATAAAATTTGTGTAAAAACAGATTTTATTAATTCAAAAAGCGAAAAAATCGTATGCCTGCCAAAAAAACTTATAGTGGAAATCGAGGACTGACAGTAATGAAAAAATCATATAAAACAGCCCTTTCAGGCATGCTCCTTGCTCTTTCTGCCGGACTGTCGGCAGCTGAAAGTCTTATTCCGCTGCCGTTGGGCGTAAAACCGGGATTTTCAAACATACCCGTTATGTTTGCTATGTATGAAGTAAATACGGCCTGCGCACTGGCAATCTGCATACTTAAATCATTTTTTGTTTTTCTCACAAGAGGAACAACAGCTTTTATAATGTCAATATCAGGCGGACTGGCCGCCTATTTTACAATGCTTCTGCTAAGTAAAAAAACCAATGCTTCAATAGTTTTAACAAGCGTTGCGGGAAGCCTGATGCACAATGCAGGTCAGCTTTCAGCCGCATGTTTTATACTGGGCAGCTCTGCTGTCCTTGCATATATGCCGGTACTGATAATTTCAGGCTGCATTGCCGGAACGGCAACAGGTCTGTGTCTTGGCGCTGTCATGCCGGTACTTACAAAAATAAAAAGAAAATAGGAGGAAAAAATGAAAAAATTAAACGGCGTACGTTTAAAACATCACAAAAGTACAGCTAAATGTCAAACTGCTGCTCTCCCCGTTCCTGACTTAGTAACCATCCCAATGCTTATGAACATGGGCGCTCCGTGCAATCCACTTGTAAAGGTTGGGGACACTGTAAAAGTGGGACAGAAAATCGGAGATACAGATGCATTTATGTCCGTTCCCGTTCATTCAAGCGTATCAGGAATCGTTAAATCGGTAACCGATATTAAGCTTGCCGGCGGAAATATCTGCAAAGCCGTAACTATAGAACCCGACGGCGAACAAACTGTTTCCGAAGAAGTTCAGCCCCCCGTAATCAACAGTAAGGAAGAATTTGTAAAAGCAGTTCGTGAAAGCGGCATTACAGGACTGGGCGGCGCAGGCTTTCCTACTCACATTAAGCTTAATCCAAAAGGAGAAATTGATACTCTTGTAATAAACGCCGCAGAATGCGAACCGTACATAACCTCTGACCATCGTCAGATGCTTGAAGATCCTGACGCTGTAATAGGCGGAATAAAAACGGTCATGAAATATCTTTCAATACCCAATGCAATAATCGGTATTGAAAACAACAAGCCAGACGCTATCTCTCTTCTTTCGGAAAAAACCGGTTCAGACACGTCAATCACAGTAAAAACTCTGCCTGCTTCATATCCTCAGGGTGCGGAAAAGGTTCTTATTTACAATACTGCAGGCAGAATCGTTAAGGAGGGTCAGCTTCCCTCAGACCAAAAAGTAATAGTCCTGAACGTTTCCACAGCAGCGCAGATTTATTACTATTGTCAGACGGGTATGCCGCTTATCGAAAGACGTTTAACCGTTGACGGTGATATAGTAAAAAATCCATGTAATTTAACAGTCAAAATCGGTACGCCTGTTTCCAAGGTTTTGGAATATGCTCAATGCGATACCGAGAAAATGAACAAGCTTATCTTAGGCGGTCCTATGATGGGAATGAGCGCATTCGATCTTGAAACTTCAATAGTCAAAGGAAACAATGCGGTTTTAGCATTTGAAAAGTATTCCGAACCTGTGGTTACAAACTGCATCAGATGCGGACGCTGTATAAAGGCGTGTCCTTTCAATCTAATGCCAACTGAAATGGAAAAGGCATACAATCGTAAAGACGTTGAAGCGCTGAAAAAGCTGAAAGTGAATTTATGCATGAACTGCGGATGCTGTACCTATGCCTGTCCGGCAGGAAGAAAGCTTGCAGAAACCAATCAGCTTGCCAAAGCTTTGATACCCAGAAAATAAGAAAGGCGGTAAAAACTTGAATATATTAACTGTTTCACCTTCACCTCACGTTAAAGATAACATGAGCACACAGCGCATTATGCTGTGCGTTATAGCTTCACTTCTTCCGGCTGTAATAGCTTCGGGAGTGATTTTCGGACTCAGAGCATTAATGCTCATTGCAGTCTGTATACTTTCAAGTATTATATTTGAAGCCGTTACAAGAATCATTATGAAAAAAGAACAGACAATAGGCGACCTCAGCGCTGTTCTTACAGGACTTCTTCTTGCGCTGAATCTTCCTGTTACTCTTCCCTTCTGGCAGGCTGCAATAGGCTGTTTCACGGCGATTGTTATAGTAAAGCAGCTTTTCGGCGGATTGGGACAGAATTTTGCCAATCCGGCAATTGTGGGAAGAATCGTACTAATGCTTTCCTTTACTTCAAATATGACAACATGGGCTGTTCCTCAGTACTGGAAAGAAAACGGCAAGGAAATTGTCACAAGCGCCACTCCTCTTGTAACAGAAACCGCCTCATACAAGGATTTATTCCTCGGCAATACAGGCGGCTGTTTAGGTGAAACCTGTGCGCTGGCTCTTTTAATAGGCGGTATTTACCTGATTGTAAGAAAGATCATTTCACCTGTAACACCTGTAGCGTTTATCGGTACTGTAGCGCTTTTGAATCTTATTGCAGGAAATGACGTACTTTATCAGATACTTTCAGGCGGTCTTATTTTGGGAGCGTTCTTTATGGCAACCGACTACGTTACAACTCCCGTTACTCCCGCAGGCAAACTTATTTTCGGAATCGGCTGCGGTATAATAACATTCCTTATAAGACAATTCGGCAGCTATCCTGAGGGCGTTTCCTTCTCAATTCTGCTGATGAATATAGTAACGCCTTATATTGACAGATTTACAATGACAAAACCTATAGGAGCAGTAAAGGAGGCAAAAGAAAAATGAAAGAAAAAATAATGCCGCCTATTGTACTGACGCTTATTTCGGCAATAGTCTGCGGACTGCTGGTACTTGCAAATTCGGCCACCAAAGACAAAATTATAAAGGCACAGGAAGAAAAATTCAGCAATGCGCTTACAGAAACCTTCGGAGAAGCAGACTATAAAATTTCCGGCCTTTCCTACGACGGAATAACATCAGTCACAACAGACGAAAAAGGCAGAGTGATTTTTGAAATCGTAGCCGACGGATACTCAAAAGGCGGTCTTGATTTATTGATAGGCATTGATGAAAACGGCGGTATATGCGGAATAAGCTTCCTTGCTATCGGAGAAACTCCGGGTCTCGGCACAAAGGTACAGGAAGATAAAGGCTTCATCGAACAATTTATGGGAGCTAGTGACGAAAACTACCAATTTGACGTAATAACAGGCGCTACATACTCCTCAAAGGGAATGAAATCCGCCGTAGACCTTGCCTTAAAAACCTATAACGAACACAAGGAGGAAATTTTAAATGGGTAATCTAAAAGAACTTACCAAAGGTATAATAAAAGAAAATCCGACCCTTGTGGGACTTCTTGGTATGTGCCCGACGCTTGCAGTTACCACTCAGGCGGTAAACGGGATCGGTATGGGTCTTGCAACTACTTTCGTTCTGCTGGGCTCAAATATAGTTATATCACTTCTTAAAAAAGTAATTCCAAAGGCTGTAAAGCTTCCCTGCTATATCGTTATAATCGCAGGCTTTGTAACGCTTATAAGCTTTCTGCTGCATGGCTTTATACCAAGCCTTTATGACGCTTTGGGTACTTTTTTAAATCTTATTACAGTTAACTGTATTATTTTAGGACGTGCGGAAATGTTCGCATGTAAAAACAAGGTTATTCCGTCTGCTCTTGACGGTTTGGGAATGGGTTTGGGTTTCACCCTTGCACTCTTCCTTATGGGTTCGGTAAGAGAAATTATGGGCTCAGGATCCTGGATGGGAATGAAAATCCCGGGATTTGAACCAATGTCCGTGTTTGTAATGTCTGCCGGAGGATTTTTCGTTCTGGGCTGTATCATAGCTTTAGTAAACAAAATTGCCGGCAAAAGGCCTCCGCAGAAAATCGGCTGTGCCGGATGCCCTAACGCCGCAAGCTGTGCTGGCAGAAAAGGAGGAGAATAATGAAAGGTATTTTTATTATAATGCTGTCGGCAATACTTGTTGACAACTTCGTACTCTCCAAATTCATGGGTATCTGTCCGTTTTTAGGCGTTTCAAAAAAGCTTTCCTCAAGTCTTGGAATGGGCGCTGCCGTTATATTTGTTATGACCTGCGCTACCGCAGTTACATACCCTGTTTACTCACTGGTTTTAAAGCCGAACGGTCTTGAATATCTCAATACAGTGGCTTTCATTCTTATTATTGCGCTGTTTGTACAGCTTGTTGAAATAATTCTCAAAAAGGTAATGCCCCCACTTTACAATTCGCTGGGAGTTTATCTGCCGCTTATCACTACCAACTGTGCAGTGCTGGGCGTTACTCTTCTCAACATCGACAACGGCTACACATTCCTTGAATCCATTGTAAACGCAATATGCGCCGGAATCGGTTTTTCACTTGCACTTATTCTGTTCTCGGGAGTACGCTCAAAGCTTGAAGACGCAGATATTCCTAAAACGTTCAAAGGAATTCCCGCAACTCTTATTGCCGCGTCTATCGTATCTTTAAGCTTTATGGCATTTTCAGGACTTATAAGTTAAAAAGGAGGAGGATAATAAATGTTTGAAACATACTTTGTTCCCATACTTATCTTTGCAGTACTGGGACTTCTTGCAGGCGTTTTACTTACTGCCGCTTCAAAAATATTCTATGTTAAAACCGATGAAAGAATCGAACAGATTTCCGACGCTCTTCCTCAGGCAAACTGCGGTGCATGCGGCTTTGCAGGCTGTTCGGACTACGCAAATGCAATTGTTGAAAAAGGCGC
This sequence comes from uncultured Oscillospiraceae bacterium, assembly GCA_949745795.1. Lineage (GTDB taxonomy): Bacteria > Bacillota > Clostridia > Oscillospirales > Ruminococcaceae > Porcipelethomonas. The sequence continues at coordinate 14,570 of CATKAZ010000090.1, forward strand.
TGCTACAAATTTATGTAAGCCCGGCGGCGGTGAAGTAAGCGCTAAAATAAGTGAAATTCTCGGTACGGAAGCTTTGTCGGTAACACCTGAAACGGCTGTTGTACACTGTCAGGGAAACTGCGATGCAGTCAAAACAAGATTTACTTTTGACGGCGTTGCAAGCTGTTCTGCCGCAAAAAGACTTTACGGCGGCTCTAAAAGCTGTACTTACGGCTGTCTGGGCTACGGCGACTGCGTTAACGTATGTGATGAGAACGCAATAAAGATTGTAAACGGCGTAGCGGAAGTTACAGGAGCATGCGTCGCATGCGGAAAATGTGTAAAGGTATGCCCTAACAGTCTGATTTCAATCAAACCGATAACCAAACACATCGACGTTAAATGCTCCTCAAAGGACAACGGAAAAATTACAAAGCAATCCTGTTCAAACGGCTGCATAGGCTGTAAAATCTGCGAGAAAAAATGCCTTTCAGAAGCTGTCAAGGTTGTTGACTTCCACGCTGTTATTGATTATAATAAATGTACCGGCTGCGGAACGTGCTATGAAGCCTGTCCCACAGGCGCAATAACTAACTGCGAGGACTGATAAAATGAGAAAAATTTTTTCAGCGATATTATGCGCTGTATTCTGCGTTTCTCTCTGTTCCTGTTCAGATGAAAGAGAAATTAATAAAAATGACGTTTTTGAAAATTTCAGAGAATATATTTCCGAAAATACCCTTGATGAAAATTATTATATTCAAATTTCAAGAACAGCCGCAGAATCCCATATTCTGACAGAAGCTTCCAAAATGGACGACGACTGTGCTTTCCTTCATTATGATGTTACCGGCAATCTGAAGTTTTACCGTGACGGAAAATTCACTTCACTTTCAATTTCAAACCTATATATACCCGAAGAAAAAGACGCTGAATGGAAAGACTATGAGTATGAAGACATGGCACAAAGCTATCGTAAAATTATTTCGGTACTTTGCGATAAGAAAAATGAAAAAAATCAAAATTCTGTAAAATCCGTTGAAGTTTCCGATTCGGATAATAAGGACTTTCCGAATAAATATTCCGTTCAATATGATTTGGAAACTGTTGATACAAGATCTCTTTTTAAAAACGGAGGAAATTTCGGCAGTCTTAGTATAAAATTTTTATCAGATGAAAGCGGTAATAGCTTTAAAGACATTTCTTTAAACTGCCAGTACGATTACAATGATGAAATTTACGTTATTTCGGTAAAATACGGTAATCCGAATTTGCCCGATGAAAAAGGAGAAAACGGTCAGCGTCCGGAAGATATAGAAAAAATATTCCAGGATTATGTTGACAAGCTTACCGCAGCATATCAAAGCTCTGACTTAAACTATGAAGATTATCTTGATGAATATATGAATCAATAATCGGATTATACAAAAGCGAGGGACGCCCTGCAAGAAAGGGCATCCCCTATTATATTTTTTACAAGTTGAACGGACGAAAATAAATTTTCGTCCGTTTATTTATGAAAATTATCTCCAGTTTTTCAACACTTTTCTATTGATTTTTTATTCAAAATGTAGTATAATGAAAATATTAAAATTATGGTTAGGAGAAAAATAATGGTTAATGATATAATAGAGGAAATTAAGAAAGGACTTACCGGAAACGCCCCTCATGACGCAAACTATCTTCATGATCAGGCAATGAAGTACAGGACTCATGAGAAATCAGAAGAAATTCTGAAAATAATCAGTGATATGACTTTTGATCTTCTCCCCGATGACAAGAAGAAACTCCTGCATAACGCCATGTTTGTAGGAAACAAAAGAATTGATCAGGCTTATAACGAAGTAAATAATTTATTTAAAAGCAGAAAGCTCGACGAAGCCGCCGAGCTTATGAGTAAAATCGAAAAACAGGCTGACAAATATTTTGATCATACTGATAAATCAAAAAAGTATTCGTTCAGAAACCGCTTTGACGAATATCTTTTCTATGAACTATATAAACCCGAAAAACAGTATGAAAGAACTCCGTTCGATTTTTGTACATACTTTACATCTTACGGATATATTCTTGTTGAAATGAAAAAACCGGAAGAAGCCGTAAGGATTCTTGAAAAAGCAATCAAATATAATCCTGTAAATCCCGGACCACGCTTTGAAATGGCTGAATGCTATAAAGTTCTCCGAAATCCCGAAAAGCTTTTTGAATGCATAAAGGAAACGCTTAAAATAGCTTCGTCCCCCGAGGACCTTGCAAGATGCTACTGTAATCTCGGTTATTACTGCATTGATATTAAGGATTATGATGCGGCAGTCTGCTTTTATTATAACAGCCTGCTTTATGCTCCAAACGATAACATTAAGGGTGAATTGCAGCATATAAGCATGATTACCAAAAAACCTATCACACCTCCTTCTAAAGAAGATATATTAAAGACATTTGAAAAATACGGGCTTGTTAACGGTCCAAGCCAGATCGTAATAAACATGGCATATTCTCTCGGTGAATACTGTGTTGAACATAATTCCCGTCCTGAAGAAGCTCTGTTTTATTACAATATCGCTTACAATCTTACATTAAGTGAAGATATAAAGAAAAAGATGGACGAACTAGCCGCAAAAATTCAGAAAAAATAATTTTTATAATAGTTTTTACTTCATAAGCTGTTCACGCATAAACGCGAGCAGCTTTTTTTCACGTCTGGATACCTGAACCTGCGTCATACCAAGCTTTTGAGCTGTTACAGATTGAGTTAAATTTTTATAATATCTCATAAAAATCAACTCACGGTCACGAGGTTCCATTATTTCAAGAACCTGACGCAATGCTACGGTATCGCCGATTTCAATATCCGGAGACGGTACTGCAACATCTATCTGTCCTCCGCCGTCTTCAGAGCTGTCGGTAAGGGAAACAGGCGGCAGACTGACAGACAACGCCTCTGCAATGGCACACTCATCCGTATCCAGCTTCTTTCCAAGCTCAGACAATGTAGGTTCACGTCCAAGCTCCTTTGACATTTCATCTCTGGCACGAACCGCTTTCATTGACAGTTCTTTCAAACTTCTGCTGACCTTTACAGTTCCGCCGTCACGAAAAAGACGTTTGATTTCGCCCAATATAACCGGTACCGCATAAGTTGAAAATTTAACTCCCCTTTCGCTGTCAAAGGCTTCCGCAGCCTTGAGAAGTCCTATACAGCCTGCCGAATAAAGATCGTCATACTCGATACCTCTTCCTCTGAAACGATTTGCACATAGATGTACCAAACCAAGATTCTCTTCCGGTGAAGGCTTACTCATTGATTGCCCCCAGTTTTTTTCTCATAGTCACTACAGTTCCTTTTCCGACAGTACTTTTTACCGTTAATTTATCCATAAAGCTTTCCATAACGGCAAATCCCAAGCCGGCTCTTTCTTCACACGGAGCAGTAGTATAAAGCGGTTCCATTGCCCGCTTTACGTCCGGTATTCCACAGCCTTTATCTTTAATTCTTATGTAAATTTCATTGTCGTTAAGTATTCTTGCCGTTATTTCAATTATTCCCTCAGTTCCCCTGTAAGCATGTACTATACAATTGGTAACAGCCTCGGAAACAGCTGTTCTCAAGTCTGCAATCTCCTCAATTCCCGGATCAAGAAACGCTGCAAACGCACAAACTGCCGTTCTGGCAAAGCCTTCATTTTCCGATTTACTTTTAAAACTTATTTTCATTTCATTTACTATTTTCATTTTTTCACTTCCTTATACATTGCATATTGAAGCAAGACGGTCAATTCCGGACAGTCTCATTACTTTTTTTATATGTGCAGGCGGATTTCTTACTATTAAACTACCGCCTATTTCCTGCATAAGCTTATATCTTCCCATAACCAGTCCGATACCGGAACTGTCCATAAATCCGACTTCCGAAAAATCCAAAATAAGTTCTTCCGGCTGATTTTCACGCAATGCAAAATCTATATCCTGACGAAGGGTTTTGGCGTTATGATGATCAATTTCACCGGACAATAATGCAATTATCTTATTATCTTCGTTCATTATCTTTACAGACATTATTTTTAACCTCCTGTTTACAACTCTATGCTTTTATTGTATTATAATCAGTGTGAATTTTTTGTAGAATCATGCAATGCTCTAACTTTTATAATTTTATTTATATTAAAGGTCAAAAAATATAAAAACAAAAGGCTTCCTAACGGAAGCCTTTTGCCATGATATAGGGATTATTGGGGATTTTAATTTAACGCTGGGGTAAAACGTTAAATCGAAATGTTTATACTCATTAATGAGTATGCTTGTATTATATATTTCAAGTGTGAAATCTCTGTGAAAAGTCCTTGAAAAAACTCTGAAACAATAAAATCAGTTCTGTTTTGGTTTATCATTGTCCCTTTTTTCAACCTTTTTCTCAGAAAATCTTTTACTGTAAAATTTATGCTCTGCTTTCTTATCATCCAACGGTTCTTCAGCAAGCTTTGGCTTTACAATATCCTTAATTTCAAACCAAAACGTAGAACCTTGACCTATAACGCTGTAAACACCGAATTTGTATTCATGCTTTTTAAGAATTGCTTTTACAATGGAAAGTCCCAAGCCTGTTCCCACAACTTCACGTTTATGATTCTCTGAACGATAATATTTATCAAATATCAATTTTATTTTTTCCGGAGCAATTCCCTCTCCGGTATCCGAAATTTCTATACGAACACAATCTTCCGAATTTTTCTGTTTTATAAAAATCTGCTTATCTTCACCGGTATAATTAACAGCATTATTAATAAGATTGTAAATAACCTGCTGAATTTTTATAATATCACATCTTACCGTAACGTCTTCATCAGGTTCAAAGGTGATATGATAATCGGACTTTTTAGAAATTCCCTCATATCTTGCAGCAATATCTTCCAAAAGGATTCTTATATTAAATTCAGTATAATTCAACTGCTGATTTCCGTCTTCGAGTTTAGAAAGGTCAAGCATATCATTTACAAGCTGTGCCAAACGATCGGTTTCTTCTATTATTATTTCAAGGTGTTCGTTTCTTTTTTGAGGATTATTACCTGATAAATCCCTGATCATTTCAGCATAAGCCTTAAGCATGGTAAGAGGCGTTCTCAGGTCATGAGAAACATTTGCAATAAGATCACGCTGCATAGCGTCTACCTTGGAAATTTGCTGACCGGCATAAGTAAGTGTACTTGCAAGCCGTTGAATTTCCATATAATCTCCGCCCTCAAATTTTATTTTATAATTTCCCGCAGCCATTTTTTCAGCCGACTTGGTAATCTTCACAATAGGATCTGAAATTTTTCTTGCCATAAAAAAAGATATAACCAAACTCAAAAGAATCAGATAAACTGTAATGATCAAAAGCTGCCGTTTTATAATAGAAGCTGTTGACCCAACGGGAACAAGCGGAGAATTAATCAGCACATAACCCTCCGGAGAATCAACATTTCCAATAACAGCGGCAAATACCAGCATATCATTACTTATATCGTTGTTATATTCTTTAAAATAAATTTCTTTTTTATTACTTTCTTTAAGCTTATTTAAAAATTCGCTTTTCATAGAGTCCGGACTGTGTATTAAACAGCTTTTACCAAGAGTATCCTTTGTATATATAATACGGCCGTATTTATCTACAATTTCAATACATAAATCATTTGAAATGGCAATTCTTGTGAGAAGTTTACCGTAATCGTCTTTACCGTATTCATCTACTATTTTTTCCGCTGAAAGCTTAACATCGGAAATCTTCATTTTCTCATAAAAGTTTTCCAGAAAAACAATCTGAAAAAACCACAGCATTATAAATACTACAGCCGTGAAAAACATGAAGTGTTCCCATACTTTAAATCTCAGACTTACTGCACTTTTAATTTTGGCTGTATTCAAATTTATATCCCATTCCTCTCAATGTAACAATAAATTTTCTGTATTGCCCCAAACTGTTCCTAAGCATTTTTATATGTGTATCCACAGTTCTGTCATCCCCGAAGAAGTCATACCCCCAAACTTCTTCCAGAAGCTTATCTCTTGTAAGTGCAAGATTTTTATTTTTTACCAGATAGAAAAGCAAATCATACTCTTTAGGAGTCATTGAAGCTTTTTCACCGTCAACATACACCTCACGTCCGGCAATATCAATTTCAAGACCTTCATACGCAAGTTTTTCAGGTACGGATGATTCGGAAACGGAATTTCTTTTCAGTACAGCTTTTATTCTTGCCATAAGCTCCTTTGGAGAAAACGGTTTTACAACATAATCGTCAATACCAAGCTCAAAGCCGAAAAGCTTATCATACTCCTCTCCTCTTGCAGACAGCATTATTACCGGAACAGACTTATATTTTTTTATTTCCTTGCATGTAGAAAAACCGTCCAGCTTGGGCATCATTATATCCATTACTATAAGGTCAAAATCCCCGGATTTAACCATTTCCACAGCTTCCATACCGTTTTCCGCTTCGGCAACCTCATATCCTTCAAATTCAGCGTATTCTCTAACAACTCGTCTGATATTCACTTCATCGTCAACAACAAGAATTCTGTACATTTTTTATTCTCCTTTAATCCTCATTTTTCTAAAAATATCATATCATTTTAGTTATATTATAATTCATAAATGTGAACAATAAGTGAAAAATAAAAAAAGATTTGAGTGTTTATAAATTTTACTCTTATTGACATATTTAATAAAAATTGGTATAATACTATTAATCTGTTATATGTTTTGAACAAAATAAATTTAAGGCGAGCCGTTCGCCTAGACAATAAGCGGCTGGGAGGTAAAAATGAAAAAGCGTATTGGTATTCTTACAAGCGGCGGCGACTGTCCCGGACTTAATGCAACCATAAGAGGCGTTGCAAAGGCATGCTATGAAATGATGGGTACTGAAAACGTAGAAATTGTCGGAATTGCCGAAGGGTATTACGGTCTTATAAACAATATCTGCCGTGATATGAAACCGGAGGAATTTTCCGGTATTCTTACAAGGGGCGGTACGATTTTGGGTACAAAGCGCCAGCCGTTTAAGATGATGCAAGTAATCGGTGATGATAATGTAGACAAAGTAAAAAATATGAAAGCAACCTACAAAAAGCAGAAGCTTGACTGTCTGCTGACTTTGGGCGGAAACGGTACTCATAAAACTTCACGCCTTCTATCCGATGAAGGACTAAACGTAATCGGTCTGCCGAAAACAATCGACAACGACATTTACGGTACAGATGTAACCTTCGGTTTCCATACCGCCGTTGACATCGCTACAGACGCTCTTGACAGACTTCATACAACCGCCAACAGTCATTCCAGAATTCTTCTTTGCGAAATCATGGGCAATAAAGCCGGCTGGCTTACTCTCAATGCCGGAATTGCAGGTGGGGCAGATATTATCCTTATTCCCGAAATTCCTTACGATATTGATAAGGTATGCGAATCAGTACTGAAAAGAAGTGAAAGCGGTAAGAATTTTTCAATAGTTGCAGTTGCTGAGGGCGTCTTTGACCAAAATGAGGCACAGCTTAAAAAGAAAGAACGTGCAAGACTTCGTGCAGAAGCGGGAATCACAACCGCAACAAACAGAATCGCCGCACAGATCCAGTCTAAAACCGGACTTGAAACCAGAACCTGCGTACCGGGACATATGCTCAGAGGAGGAAGTCCAAGCGCTTATGACAGAATATTGGCAACTCAATTCGGCGTACACGCCGCAAAGCTGATTTCCCAGGAAAAATACGGCAGAACTGTTGCGAAAATCGGCGGAAAAATTACAGCTAATAAACTTGCCGATATTGCGGGAAAAACAAAATTTGTAGATCCGTCCGACCAGCTGGTTAAAACCGCTAAGAATTTGGGAATTTCATTCGGAGATTGATTAAATTAAAATTAACAAGCAGAACCGATATAATTCAGTTCTGCTTGAACTTGTATATAACGATATTTAATTAACTATATTTTTATAAATAAACTAAATGTAGCTAAAACTTAATTAATATTGAAAAAATTTAGTAAATTTTAATAATGACATAAATCCGGATAAATGTTATAATGGAATAAGTATAAAAAAATTCCGTTTAATTGGAAACCATAAAACCATTACAGAAAGATTGGGATTCATATGCCGAAAAATTATGACGTAATTATTGCCGGAAGCGGTACTGCCGGACTTTATGCAGCTATAAATCTTCCCTCCGAATTGAAAATTCTCGTACTATCTAAGCGTGATTTATTGCTTTGTAACTCTGCCCTTGCACAAGGCGGTATTGCGGGAGTATACAATTCGCCGAATGATAATATTCAGCTTCACCAAAATGATACTATGATTGCCGGCGGATTTAAAAATAACACTGAAAATGTTCACATTCTTGTTTCCGAAGCAGCTCAGGATATTGAATCGCTTATTAATATGGGCGTTGACTTTGACAAAACTCCTGACGGCAATCTTCACAGAACTCTTGAAGGCGGTCACTGCCGCCATAGAATTTTCCATCATAAAGACGCCACCGGATTTGAAATAGTCTCACGGCTTTTGGAAAAGGTTAAAACCTTACCAAATATTGATATAATGGAAAATATTTATCTTTGCGGAATGAAAAAAACCTCCACAGGATTTTCAATTGATACATTGAAAGAAGATAAACGCCAAAGCTTTAACTGCCACTTCATGGTATTAGCTACAGGCGGTATCGGAAGAGTTTATGAATATACGACAAATTCCGCAATAGCTACCGGAGACGGTATTACTTTCGCCTATGAAATGGGAGCGGACATAAAAAATCTGAGTCTTGTTCAATTTCACCCCACAGCATTTAATAACAAGCATACCAGAGAATGCTTTCTTATTTCCGAAGCTGTAAGAGGCGAAGGAGCATATCTGCTCAACAAAAACGGCGAACGCTTTATGCATAATTATGACGACAGATTGGAACTTGCTCCAAGAGATGTAGTTTCTCATGCAATAATTCTGGAAAGCCGTAAACTAAATTCCAACGACTTTTATCTTGACATTTCAAGAAAAGATCCCGAATTTCTCAAAAACCGTTTCCCTATGATCTATAAAAATTTAATGAAGCAAGGCTACGATCTGACTAAAGATAAAATTCCCGTATTCCCATGCCAGCATTATCTTATGGGCGGAATTAACGTTGATAACTTTGCAAGGACTAAAATAGATAATCTTTATGCGGCAGGAGAATGCTCTCATACAGGCGTACACGGAAACAACCGTCTTGCAAGCAATTCACTTCTTGAAGCACTTGTATTCTCAAGACGTGCAGCAGCTGATATAGCTAAGAAAGCTGTAAATTTAACAAACGAATTTGAAAATTATGAATTTGAAGTACATAATGACGCTCCGCCTATACCTCATGGCTTCAGAACCGAAATACGCCGTATAATGCAGCAAAGCTATTTTGTTATTCCCGACAAAAAAGCCGCTGTGGAAGGCTTTGAAAAAATAAAAGAAATAAAATCCGACCTGACATCGGGAAATTATTTAATTAATCCGGATTATATTGAAGCCAAATCGCTTGCTACTATAGCTTACCTTATCTTAAAAGAAGTAATTTGAAAGGATAAAAAATATGCTTAACCAGATTTATATTGACAATATTATTAATACAGCCCTATGCGAAGACATTAATTACATCGATATGACTACGGATAATCTTATTGATGACAATCACATGAGCACCTCTTATTTTATCGCTAAGGACAGCGGCATAATTTGCGGCATTGACATTGCAGTAAGAGTATTTGAACTTGCCGGAGGAAACGTTGAAACGGAAATTCTTTTAAAGGACGGTACAGAAGTCAAAAAGGGAGATATTATAGCTAACCTAAAGGGCAGTACCAAAACTCTGCTTAAGGGCGAAAGAACCGCTTTAAACTTACTTCAGCATATGTCCGGTATCGCTACAGCTACCAATAAATGCGTTAAGCTCGCAGAAGGTACTAATGCAAAAATAACCGATACCAGAAAAACACTTCCCGGATTAAGAGCTTTACAGAAATACGCCGTAACAGTCGGCGGCGGAAGAAATCACCGCTTTAATCTTTCTGACGGCGCAATGCTCAAGGATAATCATATCGATGCTTACGGCTCCATCACAGGTGCGGTAAGCGCACTTCGTGAAAGGGCAGGTCATATGCTCAAGGTTGAGGTTGAGGTACGCACCTTTGAAGAGCTTAAAGAAGCTTTGGACTGCGGATGTGAGATCATCATGCTTGACAATATGAATCCGGAAGATATGAAAAAGGCTGTTGAAATTACTGCCGGACGCGCAAAGCTCGAAGCTTCGGGAAACATCACTCTAGACAACCTTCGTGAAACGGCTCTGACAGGAGTTGACATTATTTCATTAGGAGCTCTTACTCACTCAGTAAAATGCTTTGATATATCCATGAAAATAAAAACAGCCGAATAAAAAAATTACGGAGGGCGTTTATGCAGAAAAAATTTTCTTTTAAAAACAATCGTCTTGCCAAAACAATCGTATTCAGCGGCTCTGTCTTAATTATTGTAGCCTTTGTAATTATGCGGTATGAAGGGTTCTTTGCCGTTGTTTCAGGAATAATGAACATTTTCCGTCCGGTTATCATCGGATGTGTAATTGCTTTTGCACTTAACCGTCCTCTGAATTTTTTCCATGTCCGGTACAGACGTCTTTTTGCAGCTATAAAAAATTCTTTCAGAAATAAAAAACATGGCAGAAAAATTCATATGGTGTCGGGCAAACCTCCCTTTATTGCAGCTTGCCTTACAACTTATCTGCTCACCTTTGCCATACTAATAGGAATTATTTGTTTTATAGTTCCGCAAATATCTAAAAGTATCAATTTATTTCGTGAAAATTTCAATGATTATGCCAATAACTTTGTTAATTTTATAGAATCTAATAAATTTAACATTAATTCTTTTTTAGATGATAAAATCAATATCAATGAAATTATGGAAAAAATTCAAAGTAAGCTTTCAAGTATTACCGAATATATACCAACTGTATTAAGTAAAACTTATGATATTACTTCCGGTATAATAAGCGGTACTGTAGACGTTATTTTAGGTATTGTTTTTTCCATATATATTCTTCTTGACAAGCAAAGTCTCAAAAAAAATGCAAAGGTTATTACTAAGCTTATTATTAAAGACGGTAAATATGACAAGCTTGAAAGAATCATCAAGATTGCTTATGATACTTTTTCAAACTTTATAAGCGGACAGCTTATGGAAGCCGTTATTTTAGGTATTCTATGCTTTATAGGTATGACTATATTCGGCTTTGATTATGCTCCTCTTATCAGCGTTATAATAGGAATCACAAACATGATTCCTATTGCAGGTCCGATTATCGGTACCATTCCGGGAGCTTTGATACTCCTTCTTGTAAATCCTATAAGAGCTGTATGGTTTGTTGTATTTATAATTATCATTCAGCAAATTGACTCAAATTTGATTTATCCAAAAGTTGTAGGAAATTCAATTGGTTTACCGGCGCTTTGGGTGCTGTTTGCTATTACAGTCGGCGGCGGACTTGGCGGCGTTTTGGGAATGATTTTAGGAGTGCCAATCGTATCCATTATCTATACATTGGTAAACGAAAAAATAAAGGAAAATAATAAGCATAAATACAATTAAAGAAATACGGTCATATCAAAGGAGAATTATAAAAAATGAAACCGATAATTGGAATTGTCACAAAGCCTCTTACCGATTATGAATACCCAAATAGTCTTTGGACAGTAGATTATATTAAGGACGAATTCAGAGATGCCGTTTATAACGGCGGCGGTCTGGCAATAGGCTTATTACCGCCTTTTCACACTCTAAAATACGGTAATAAAAAGTCCTCCGATACCCTTCACGACAATTTAACCGAAGAAGAGAAGTCAGATTTAGATACTATTTTGCAAAAATGTGACGGTTTTATTTTACAGGGCGGTCTTAGCGGAAACTACTATGAAATCTATATCGCCGAATACGCAATCCGCAATAATATACCGATAATCGGAATATGTGCGGGCTTTAATACTTTAGCAAGAACTGTCGGATGTGAAATGGATTCGGGAGAGTCTTTAGGAATAGCAGAAGAACAGCACAATACTTACAGTAAAGATTTTCGGCATAAGATTGATGTAGTAAAAGACAGTGTACTTTACAGCATTTATCAGTCTGAAACCTTAAATGTTAACAGTTTGCATATTTACTTTTTAAAAAATTATAATGAAAAACTTGATATAAATGCAACAGCAACAAATCTCTTAGAAAACGGAAACAAATGCACTACTGTTGAAGCCTTTACAATAAAAAACACAAAATTTGCAATGGGAATCAAATGGCATCCGGAAATTATGGATGAACAGCACAAAAGAATGCTGTTTGACAGATTTTTAGATGAATGCAGAAAATAAATACAAATGAGCTTGAGAAGTTTTTTCTCAAGCTCATTTTAATCTTCTGCAAATTTCATTCACAGCAATTTTTATAAACTCTTTAATCATATCAATGGTAATAAAGGACGGATGCTCAAAATTATCCTTTCCCGAAAAATAATTATTAATTATCCAATCCATACTTTCTCTCATTTCATCTGACGTTATATAATCCCGTATATAGCAGCCGTAAGACTTTCTCAGCACCTCAACAGGATCGTTGGTAAAATCTATTTCTTTGACCGCTAAAATATCCGCTCCGTTAACCTCTCTCATCATATAGTTAAAAAATCGCTTATCAGTCTGCAAAATACCGCCATTTTCAGCCTCCTCAGCACATCTGAGACGAATTGTCTTCATAAACATTTCGTCGGTTATAAGGTGCGTCAGATAGCCCAAATAAAGCTCTCTGTCATCCCCTTCATTACAGTATGTTTTTTCAAACTTATCAAGACGTTTATGAAATAACTTCAAATTTTCTTCAAGTACAAAATCCCAATCACAAATACCGTCCCTAAGATGAGTATGCTTTTTCATTTCACGCTGATAATTTTTCCTTGCATGAATACAATCCGGCGCCACATTACCTGCATAAAACAAGGGAGCATTCTCTATATTAAGTACTTTAAAAGCTTCATCTGCAACTGCTAAATGCACTACAACCCCTGCCATAATTCAAGTCACCTTCCCTTATAAAAAACCCTGTGCATAAAACACAGGGTTAAATTTTATTTAGCATAATCAACTGCACGGCTTTCACGAATCATATTAACTTTAATCTGACCCGGATAGTCCATTTCATCTTCGATTTGTTTTGCAATATTTCTTGCAACAATAACCATACGTTCATCATTAATAACTTCGGGAGCAACCATCACTCTGACTTCACGGCCCGCCTGAACGGCATAGCATTTGTCAACTCCTTCATATGATGTACAGATTTCTTCAAGCTTTTCTAAACGCTTTATGTAATTTTCATAATTTTCACTTCTTGCAGCAGGTCTTGCAGCAGAAATAGCGTCAGCCGCCTGAACAATACAGGCTATAACCGTTCTTGGTTCAACGTCATTATGATGAGCTTCAATCGCATGAACTACTTCTGCATTCTCCTTGTACTTACGGCAGACATCAACACCTATTTGCACATGAGATCCTTCAATTTCAGCAGTAAGAGCCTTACCAATGTCATGAAGAAGTCCTGCACGTCTAGCGAGATTTGCATCTACTCCCAGTTCTGAAGCCAATATACCTGAGAGATGTGCTACTTCAATCGAGTGATTCAAAACATTCTGACGATAACTTGTACGAAATCTGAGACGGCCTATAAGCTTTATAAGCTCATGATTCATACCATGCACATTAGTTTCAAGTACAGCTCTTTCGCCCTCCTGTTTAATTCTGTATTCAACCTCACGCTTTGCCTTGTCAACCATTTCTTCAATACGTGTAGGATGAATTCGTCCGTCAGCAATAAGCTTTTCAAGCGCAATTCTAGCCACTTCACGTCTGACATGATCAAAACATGAAAGCGTAATAGCTTCGGGAGTATCATCAATAATAAGATCAACGCCTGTAAGCGTTTCAAAAGTTCTGATATTTCTTCCCTCTCGACCGATAATTCTTCCCTTCATTTCGTCATTAGGAAGAGGAACAACGGAAACAGTAGCTTCCGATACCTGATCGGCGGCACATTTAGCAATAGCAAGAGAAATATAACTTCTCGCCTTTTCTTCACATTCATCTTTTATTTGCTGTTCATATCCGGCTATTTTAACCGCCTTTTCATGAACTAAATCACCATCAAGCATATCCAAAATATATTCCTTAGCCTGATCTCTGGTAAACTCTGAAATACGCTCAAGAATATCCATCTGACTTTTCTTGATTGTTTCAGCTTCTTTCAAATTTTCTTCAGCTTTTTTTATTTTGTTTTGAAGAGTTTCTTCCTTGCGTTCAAGATTATCGTTTTTCTTATCAAGACTTTCTTCTTTCTGCTGAATTCTTCTTTCCTGACGTGATACTTCAAATCGTCTGTCCTTTATTTCCTTTTCTGCATCAGAACGAAGCTTGTGAATTTCGTCCTTAGCTTCAACTAAAGCTGTTTTCTTCTTTGATTCAGCTTCTTTATCAGCATCTGCAAGAATTTTCTCAGCTTCTTTTTCTGCGGAGCCCATTATCGACTCTGCCTGTCTCTGTCTGTAAGCGATTCCCTGACGGAAAAATATAACTCCGGAAACAGCTGCCCCGACTATCAATGCTGCTATACAGCATATAATTGCAACAGTAGTATTCATTGCCCGCACATTACCTCCTTTAATATAGTTATAGAAATTGTACAATAACTGTATTACTCCGGCAGGATAATGTTGCCATAATCTTATTCATATTTTTTATTATTTAAGCATATCAAATGCAAGAATATAGTTTATCATGTCACTCTGACATATCCGGATTAACATCATCTGTTTATTTTTCAGTAATAAAATTCCGGTACGTTTAAAAATTATGATTTAATTACAGCCGCATAAAAAGCCGCAGTAATAATTGTGCAAATTTATACAATATATTTATTTTATACTTTTTTAGTGAAATTGTCAAGAGAAATTTTGTTCTAAAGCTGTCAGAATATGCAGAATAAAAAAATATTTTAAAATACAGTAACTTTTTTAATTTATTTTATGAAATTACAGTATAATTATCAGCTGCATTTTCTTTAGTAGCATACTCAGTAACATTTAAAACTTTTACTTTCAATGGTTTTGTACCCATATTTATTTCTATTATATCGCCAACCTTTACATCATACGACGCACGGGCAATTTTATCATTTACAACAATTTTACCGGCGTCACAAGCCTCATTTGCAATGGTTCTGCGTTTGATCAGTCGGGTAATTTTAAGATATTTATCCAGTCTCATATATTTTCTCCTTTAAACAAAAAAGGCAGAGAAAAACTCTGCCTGAAGGTTTACGTCAATTATGCGTTAACAGCATCCTTAAGAGCCTTGCCTGCCTTAAATGCAGGAGCTTTCTTTGCAGGAACGATAATCTTTTCACCTGTTCTCGGATTCTTTGATTCCTTTTCCTTACGGTCACGTATTTCAAATGTACCGAAACCAACAAGCTGAACCTTATCTCCGTTTGTAAGAGCTTCTGTAATTGATGAAATAACAGCAGCAAGTGCCTTTTCAGAATCCTTCTTAGAAAGTTCGCTCTTTTCTGAAATCTGTGTGATTAATTCTGCTTTTGTCATTATTAATTCCTCCATTTTTCTTTTGATTCTAAATCAAACATTTTGTTTCGCCTGACGCCAAAATACATCAAGCTCATCTATGCTAAGAGCTTTCATATCAGCTCCGCTCAGCCTTACCAATTTTTCTGTTTCTGCAAATCTTTTTATAAATTTTTCAGACGCTTTTGTCAGTGCCTGCTCTGAATCCAGCCCCAAGTGCCTTGCAGTATTAACGCATGAAAACAGCAAATCCCCAAATTCTTCTTCAATATGTTCCGATTCGCCGATTTTTACAGCTTCTTCAAGTTCGGCAGTTTCCAGTTTTATACATTCCAAAGCATCCTCAGTACATTTAAAATCCATACCTGCCCTCATAGCCCTTTTACCGAGCTTCTGAGCTCTCATAAGCGCCGGAAGTGACTTTGCAACGCTTTCCAGCGTATCGGTATAAGTTTTCTGTCCTTTAGTTTCCTTTTTTATGTTATCCCAATTTTTCAGTACTTCACCGGAATCAGAAACTGTTAGCTCTCCGAACACATGGGGGTGTCTTACAATCAGCTTTTTGCAAAGCTCATCACAAATATCCGCAAAAACAAAATTATTTTTTTCATTTTCAATCTGACAGTGAAAAACAACCTGCAGCAACACATCGCCCAATTCTTCACGAAGCAAAGCGGTATCATCAAGATCTATAGCTTCTATAGCTTCATAAACCTCTTCAATAAAATCATTTTTTATTGATTTATGAGTCTGCTCAATATCCCACGGACAGCCTGACGGACTGCGGAGAATTTTCATAATTTCAAGCAGATCGTCTATACCGTATGTTTCTTTAAATTTAAAGTCAGTCATATTTTCACCCGATTTCCAGTATTTTATAATAGTACCTCAAATTTTAATAAATTGCAATAGTTTTTTGCAAGTTTGGCAATTTTATTGAAATAAATGTATTTTTCAACATTAATTCTGTTAATATGCTCAAATTATTTTGATGAAATAAACCCGTCACTTATTCCTGCAGCCTGATCCTTAAGCTGTGCAGTTCTAAGTTCAGCCATAACTCTCTGATAATAATAATGCAGCTTTTTCTTGCTTTCAGCTTCTTTAGGAATTGCATTAGGCATAATTTCGGTTTTATAAACTCCGCCTTTTGTTAGAAGGTATACAAAGTTTTTACCGGCTGTGGGCATATCAAATTTTGTGGTTTTTTCACAGCAGTCAAGACATGCTGTTGCGTTTTTGATAAAATCAAACGAAGCCTGTGCAACGCCTCTGTAACGTGCCGCAGCGTTTACATATTCACCGCCCAAATTAAAATACAGGTTTGCAGCGCCGTTCACAAAGCATACCAGTGTTGACAAAACGGTCGGTGACATAGGCATATCGATAACAGCGCCGTATACCTCGTCATTTTTCAGTTCCTTTTTAAACGGCGATGACGGAAATGTAAGAGCTTTACCTCTTAATACAATATATTTCTGAGATGCAGTATATCTATCCAATATTGAACGTTTTTTAGCCATTTTTATTCTTTCCTTTCTGAAATTAAATTAATCAAGTATTTCTTTTGTCATATTTCCGAGAATTTCTATTCCCTTTACAATCTGCTCGTCGGTTGGGGTTGAAAAATTCAAACGGAATGAATTTGTTTTATCTGTTTCATTGATCATAAACGCCGTACCCGGTACAACTGCGATTTTATAATCTCTTACGGCTCTAGTACAGAATTCCATCATATTGCTGCCCTCAGGAAGCGTTGCCCAGATAAACAATCCGCCTTCAGGCTTTGAATAGCTGACTTTCTTTGAAAAATATTTATCCATATTTTCAAGCATAAGTCTGCATTTTTTCTTATAAATTTCACGAAGTCCCGCAAAATGCTCATCAAGATTGCATTCTGACATAAAACGGTAACATAAAACCTGCGACCAAATAGTAGTATGAACATCTGCAACCTGTTTGCAGACAATAATTTTCTGTATAATTTCCTTAGGACCGGATACATAACCCACTCTAAGTCCCGGTGCAAGTACCTTTGAAAAGGTTCCTGAATAAATTACTCTGCTCTCGGTATCCATACTCTTAACTGACGGTATATGTTCTCCCGCAAATCTCAGATCACCGTAAGGATTATCTTCAAGAATTACAGCGTCATACTTGCACGCAAGCGCATAAAGACCTTTTCTCTTTTCAAAAGTCATAGTATCCCCTGTAGGATTCTGGAAATTCGGAATAACGTAAATCATTTTCTGTCCGCTGGAAGCTTTCAATACTTCTTCCAGAACATCTAGCTTAATGCCGCCCCTTTCCATTTCTACTCCTCTAAGATTTACATTGTAAGAACGGAAAGCGTTCAGCGAACCGATAAAGCTGGGAGATTCACAAATCAATGTATCACCCTCGTTGCAAAGAACTTTGCATGATAATTCATTTGCCTGCTGTGCGCCTGAAGTAATAATAAGATCATCGGTATCAGGATTAAAACAGCCCTTTTTTGCCAAATCATCTTTCAGAAGATTTCTCAGCGGAGGATATCCTTCAGAAATACTGTACTGCAAAGCAAGAACAGGATCATTTTTAAGTATATCTGCTGAGATACGTGCAATTTCATCTGTCGGAAAAGCTTCCGGCGCAGGGTTTCCTGCTGCAAAGGAAATAACCTCCGGATCAGCCGTAAACTTCAGAATTTCTCTGATGGCGGACGCTTGAAGTCCTGAAACCTTATCTGAAAATTTATAGTTCATAAATTTTTTCAACCTCGTTTCATATACAAAAATATAACTGCATATAATTATAACACACATTTGCACTAGTAGCAATATTTTTTTTAGTAAATTACAAAATCATTATGCATTTTTAACAAATAGAATACCGTTTTATTAAGCAATAAAGCAATCAGAAAGGAGATAAATTTGAAAAAACAAAGCTTTCTGAAAGGTTCGGTTATACTTATAGCCTCTGCAATAATAGCAAAGGCAATTGGAGCTTTATTTAAAATTCCGCTCACCAATATGCTTGGCGGAGTGGGAATGAGTTATTTCAGCTGTGCCTACGGACTGTTTCTGCCGGTCTACGCTATCACTGCCACAGGTCTTACTACTGCCGTTGCTAAGCTTACCGCTGAAAGCTGTGCATTCGGAAATTACAGAAACGTAAAAAAAATACAGAAGATCTCACTTCTTTTATTTTCCGCCGCAGGACTTGCCGGTACTGCCGCAGTAGCGCTTCTTGCAGGACATTTTTCGGAAAAAATCGCCGCATGTCCCAAAGCCGAACTTTCAATATTAATGATAGCGCCGTCGGTATTTTTCGGGTGCTTGACAGCCGTTTACAGGGGCTGCTGGGAGGGAATGCGAAACATGTACCCAACCGCAGTATCACAGGTTATAGAAGCTCTGGTACGCCTTGCTGCCGGACTTGCTCTTTGCTCCTATGTTTTAGCCAATCCCGACAAAATTCTTACACATTTTCCCGTGGGAACAGATATTCTTGCAGTCGCAGCTGCCGCTTCCGTACTCGGTATAAGCCTATCCACGCTGGCGGGTACGCTTTTCCTTTACATACGCGGTACAGGTATGGAAAGCCATTCTCCGGAAATAAAATTAGGTCATGAAGAAAGCGGCAAAGCAATTATAAAAGCTATTTTTAAAATACTTATACCCGTAGCTCTCGGTTCAATTGTAACAAATCTCACATCTCTCATTGACCTTGCAACAATAATTCGTTGTCTGGACAAATCAATAAAATCCGCTCCCGAATATCTTATAGGCAAATTCGGACTGAACAATATTGACCCCCTTGAGCTTTCGGAATTTATATACGGTTCATTTAACGGTCTTGCCATTACCATTTTCAACCTTATCCCATCAGTTACCAATATGTTTGGCAAAGGAATACTCCCCAACATTGCGGAAAGCTGGGCGAAAAATGATAAAACCGCTGTAAAAAGACTGTCGGAAAACGTTATAAAAGCAACCGCATTTCTCGCCGTCCCCTCAGGACTGGGTATAAGCTTTCTTGCAAAACCTATACTTCTTTTCCTGTTTCCCAACCGTGTGCAGGAATGCTTGGTATCGGAAGAAAGTCTGATATTTCTTGGAATAGGAGTGATTTTCCTTGCACTGTCATTTCCGCTGTTCAGTTGTCTTCAGGCAATCGGCAGAGCAGACGCTCCGGTAAAGCTCATGCTAATAGGAGTAGCAGTAAAGCTTGCGGGAAATCTGATTTTGATACCCATTCCCGAAATAAATGTATCCGGTGCGGCAATATCGACACTGCTATGTTATTTTGTAATATTTGTTTTGTCAATATTAGTTTACTCAAAAGCTATAGGAGTAAAAATCCGAATTTTAAAATCACTAATGCCTGCGGTCATATCAGGACTTTTCTGTGGCATTACCGCATGGATTGCGTATCCGCATATACCGCTTATTAATAGGTATGCATTGCCGATTTCGGTGTGTGCTGGGGGCGTGGTGTATTTAATTGCTTCGAAGCTTACGGGAAACGGGGAAAATAGGAACTAAAATTTTCGATTAAACCTTTTCAATGGCTTGCAGAATTTGCCTTCCACAGTAATAAAAGTTTCGATCAAACCTTTTCAAAGGTTTGCGGAATCCAAAGGCAGAGCCTTTGGTCGCCCTCCGCAGAGGGCGAAAGTCCTTGCCTTAGAAGCGCATTTACGGGGGTGAATTTTAAAACAGTCCGGTGGACTGTTTTAAAAGAGGGGACGCTTTGCAAGTGAAAGCGTCCCCTTATTTATTTTTTATTTCTATTTATGTCTTTAATCATTTCCAACATATAATCTCTTTGATTATCATTAAGCTTTTTAAATTCATTAATAAACTTACTAAATAAAATAGGATTTTTTATATTATTATTAAAAAAAATACTTGGAATTATTTCAAAATATTTGCATATTTTTAAAAACTCTCCAATATCCATAGTTTCCACATCTTTATTCATTAACAATTCAATTTCCTTATCTAAAACAACCTTTTCTGATTTTAAATATTCAATTCGTTTATAAAAATCATCTGCAAAATCCATGATTTTAATACCTCCATATAATTAATTGTAACGTTACAATTTAATTATATATCATCACCAGAAAAAATGTAAGTAGCAAAATGTAACGGTTATGAGTTGAATTGTAACGCAAATCTAAAAATGATATAGGGTGCTTTTTTCACTTGCAAAAAAGCACCCTCTTGACGTTCAAAGAACGTCAATTCACCCGAAAAAATGCGCCTCTACGGCAAAGACTTTCGCCCTCTGCGGAGGACGACCAAAAGCTCCGCCTTTGGATTCCGCAAGCTTTTGAAAAAGCTTGACCAAAACTTTTATTTCCTGCGGAGAGCAACTTCCACAAGCTTTTGAAACTTAAAAACCGACGGATAATCCGTCGGTTTGAATTTACATTATATTCCAGAATTCAAACAATCTTCCAAATGAAACCATATCACTCCTGATTTCCATCGGAATTCCACCCAGACTATTTCCATAATCAAGTACAAATTCATAAGTCAGCGCAAAATTAATTATGACTGCTATTATAGCCGATACTAAAAATACTTTATTCATAATTCTTTTCTTTGTAATATTCATTTTACCGTATAATACAAACAGCACCGCAAAAGCACCGAATATCATCTGCCATGCAAAATCAACGGCATACCTTGGAGTATATCCGTATTCCCAAATCATTGCCATTTGTATCAGCGGTACTAAAATACAGCCTAAAATTATGATAACCGCCGCAAGACGTCTGTTGGGATTCTCAGACCTCTTATAAGCTCTTCTTCCGAATACATATCCCAAAATCGGAATTGCACGGAATATAATACCCGCTGAACTGAATCCTGCAAGAAAATAATATCCGTTGACCGACAATGAATCATAATTACTTGTCACAAACGGAAATACTGAAGATACCTTCGGTAATGTAAACAAATAATTGAATATAGCAATAAACACCAAAGGCAGATGGAACTGTATATGCTGATAATCATAAATTGTCAGCGTGTAAGAAATACCAAAGTCAAGTATCGAACCAAATCGGAGATAATTATATACCATCTGCACTGAACCTATTATTACAAAAGGAAGCAATGCTGCAAGCAAAAATGTTATTATCGGCTTTTTATTTGCTTTAAATGTCTGTTCCTTAGATGTTTTTATGATTTTTTTCACACCTGCATATATAAACAGCAACGAAACTATACAGTACAGCGCCAATGCCGCACGGCAAAGTACAGATATTGACAAAAGTATTGCTGCAATGCATATATTAGGCCGTGATATTTTCCCCTCACCGACTACTCCCGAACGCAATAAGAAATACATTCCGGCTATTAAAAATGCAAATCCGCTTACCTGAGCAAGCTCGTAAAAATTTCCGATAGTTATGCAGTACCACACAAAGGACGCCGCCTGAACGATTACAAGTCCGCTTATAGCTGTTCCATTGGGGATTTTAGGGAACAAACGCCTCATAAATGCACAGTATGCAAGACTTAAAAATACAATACCGATTATACTGTAAATAAACGTTGCCCATAGCGACGGGAAGTACTTCCCTGTTATCATGTGGTACGGTAAAAACAACGTTAATACAGTACCTATACCGTAATATGAATAATACTTACCCTCAAAAAGCAAATGATCCCAAGGATACGAAACCCCTGCCGCACTGCGCTCAGACAAATCATAGGGATTTTCAAGATTCAGCATTTCCTGTGACGGAGTTTCAATAAGACTAACCTGTCCTGCTTCAAAAGCGTCAACCAATTCCTTGTTCATCTGATTGGTATCAGGCTTGTCAAACAGTCCGAATATCATATCCCCCCGTACTGACAGAAGGCAAACTGCAATAGAAACAAAAATGAGAGTAACCGCCGCTGCACTTATTTTAAATGTTTTAGATTGTCCGCATGATTTTTTCATATAAGAACAAAAAGCAATTGTTACGGCAAACAGTACAAATCCCAAAATAATAAAGAATCTCAGCCATGAAAAGTCGAAAGGTATATGCTTGTTCACAGAAATTCCTTTAACTGTTACAATACTGTTTTCATCAGCGGAAACTTGAAAACTAATGCTTCCCACTTTTCCGAAATAACTGCAAACTATGTATTTGCTTGATTCGTTACCGTTAATATACTCCAAATTAGAAACATTTCTCATATCTCTGCTGGTTTCATCACTGTTATATATTCTTACCTTTCCTCCCACAGAATTTTCGCTTTCAATATCCATGTAAATATTTTTTATTTCATAATTCACATCACTGAATTCTATCTGAACTGATTCACCCGAATTTACGGTAATGACATCGGAAGAATTCACACTGCCGTTAACAGCCGCACGGTTCAAAGGTAAAATCATTTCATTCGGTGAAGACGGCGCAATAAGATTAAATGCTCCGAAATTACAGATAAACGTTTCAACCAGAAGTACTAAAGCAGTTCCTGCCGCTATTCCAGTTAACCACTTTTTACTTTTTTTAACAAAACACACTATTTTCTTATTTTTTATTCTGCCGGATAAAATTTTCGGCAAGCCAATAAACAAATCAGCTGCAGCAACCGCAATACTCATAGATAAAAATCCGTTTCCGGCAAAAAAGGACGCTATAATTGCTGTTAATTGTATTGCAAATCCGCATAATATTATCGCTGACTGTGTTTTCCCGGTAATTTTTCCGGTTTTCATTATAATATATGATAATACTATAATAATAACAGATAATAAGCTAAGAATAACTGTCAAAAGCATATAAAAGTTCCCCCGTTACATATATTTATTTTATTATACTATATATACCAAAAAAAGTCCAGCAAAAAACCGGACTTTTTATTTTAATTTTAAATTAATTCGCTTCCGCATAACTTTCAAGTGTTATGGATTTTTCCGCATTGTATATTTTTATCAGGTCATCTTCAGTAGTATAAATGTCAGCTGTGATTCCGTCACTGCTTGTAAGATAATCCCCGTACCATAATCCGAAGAACGACCACAGTGAATTATCACGAAGCATTTCATCAATTCCCGGAACAGAACTGCATTCTCCAAGCGCCAAAAGTTTTCCGCCGTCGGTTACCTGTTTTAACCACTGATATTGTTCCGAACGGCTTCCATATTCCAAATTCGGCCCTAAATATAAGTCTATAGCAGCAATATCAAATTTATTGCTTTCAACCATATACTTTTCACTCTGCCCATTCCATATCCAAATAAGATTATTAAGCTTATGATAACCTGTCATACGGTCATACATGAGATTGTAAAGCCACTGATATGCCTCCTCACCGTCAGCACCCCACCAATACCAGCCACCGCCTGCCTCATGCAAGGGTCTCCAAAGTATTGGGATTCCGGAATCGGCAAGCTCTGAAAATCCCTCTGAAACGGAGTCTATATCTTCCACAAGTCTCAGACATTCATCAGTAATTTTACCCTGTTTATTAAGCTCACGTATTTTCGCAATTTCCATTTGGGAAATATCCTCATCTGTCATAGCTGACTTCAAACTGAATTTAGTATCCTTAGCATAAATTGAAGAATCATTTGACGGAGACTTCCAATACCACATAAATCCTACTATACCGCCCTGCTTATTCCAATCCTTTGCCGCTTTAATTTCACTTTCGTCCGGAAGACTGCCCTTTGCATAACCTCCGATATCTCCAAAGCGTATGGCAGGGTACTTGCCTGTTTTTTTATAAATTAGTTCCAGCTCTGTATTTTTACTGTTTGACGCATATTGTCCGGTAATAATTTTTTTGCCGAAACTGTCATTAAGGTATTTCAAAAGCTTTTTAGTTTCTTTTGACGCATCAGGAGCTACCGGTTCAGACTTAATTTCAAAATTATCTTCATAAATACCTTCATTATTATTTATTTCTATATAGTCGATTTCAAAATTATCACTGCCGTTATTAATTTGAATAACATTTTTTCCCTTGTCCATAAATACCCCGTAAAAGGTTGCACGAACAAAATTTTCCTCATCATCATCTATAACAAATTCACCGATATTACGGTCATTTACACTGACGGAGCTTACAGCATAGCTGTCCGCCGCCACACACACTGTAATATTATAATGCTGCGACACAGGAATTTCGGCAGGTATAACAAGATAATCAGCAGAACCTCCGTAAAATCCTGTTACATATCCGTTGCCTGAAAATCCCTTACGCTGTTCATCAATATAAAGACTGCCGCTTAATTCACACTCTTCTGCTTCTATAGTCAAATTAGTTTCTGTAGTATTAATTTCAGGTACTTTGGCAACATATTCCGTAAATGACACGGTTTCCTCTTCATATTCGGTAACCGCTTCCGTTGAATTATTCGATGAAGCTTCTGTTTTTTTCAAGGACTCCTGTGAAATATTCTCACAGGCTGTAAGCATTACTGTCATTACCAGCAATACCGCAGCCGTTTTAAATTTTTTCATAATTTTTTAACCTAACTCCTTATTGTATAAATATGTCCCTTTTCAGTATCAAAAGTTACAACACAATCAGACTGAAGAGCATTTACACTTTCTCCGTCACAAGAAATACTAACTATTGTATTCGGGCGGACAACGCATTTATTTCCGCATAGTGATTTGATTTCTGCCGTCTTAAGCTTACAGTCTTCCCATTTTATAGAAATTTCAAATCCGCCCTTAGCCTTAAGTCCCCTTATTTCACCGTTTTTCCATTCCGACGGAAGTGCAGGAAGAAGATTTATTTCTCCGCTGTGACTTTGAAGAAGCGCTTCTGTCATTGCAGACGCTCCGCCGAAATTTCCGTCAATTTGAAAAGGCGGGTGTGTATCAAACATATTCGGATCAGTTGAATAGGCTATAAGTTTCTGAAGATTTTCATAAACCATATCACTGTCATAAAGTCTGGCCCACATGTTAGCAATCCAAGCACGACTCCAGCCTGTATGTCCGCCGCCGTGAATAAGACGTCGTATAAGAGTAGCTCTTGCCGCATCGGCAAGCTTAGGTGTTTTATATGGTGTTATAAGATCCGCCGGATGAAGCGCAAAAAGCTGTGAAATATGTCTGTGACCTATTTCAACTTCATCATAATCAACTGCCCATTCCTTTATTTGACCGTATTTTCCTATCTCCGGTTTAGGTAATTTTTCAAGCATAGCCTTCAGCTTATCTGCAAATTTATGGTCTGTATCCAGAATTTCAGAGCTTTTAATAACATTATTAAACAATACTGTTATGATTTGGCTGTCCATTGACGGTCCCATACAAAGACATCCTCTTACACCGCTTTTAGTAAGATAAGTATTTTCCGGCGAAACTGACGGACATGTTACAAGTCTGCCTTCACTGTCTTCAATCAAATATTCAGTAAAGAATTCCGCCGCTTCACGCATAAGGTAATACTTTTCTTTCAAAAAATTTATATCCTGAGTATATTCAAAATGCTCGAATATGTGCAGACAAAGCCATGCTGCACCCATAGGCCATACAGTTGATGACATACAAGTATCCTGAGGAGCGCTATCACCCCACAAATCAGTATTATGATGACATACAAACCCCGAACAATCATACATTTCACGGGCAGTAACACGTCCTGATTCCCTTACCTTTTCAATCAAATCAAAAAGCGGTTCATGACATTCCGAAAGATTACAGCTTTCCGCACACCAATAATTCATTTCCGTATTAATATTTACAGCAAATCTCGCACCAAGTTCCGGATTCATATCCTGATTCCATATTCCCTGACGGTTCAGCGGAAGTGTTCCGGGACGGCTTCCCGATATCATAAGATATCTCGCAAAATTAAAATAAAGAACCATCAAACCGTTATCATGAATATGACTGTCACATTCCTTATCGTCAAAATCGTCCCCACGCATTCTCATAATTCGTTCGTCCGTAGGAAGAGAAGAGCCTTCGTCACTGTTATCATTAAGCTTAAAGGACACACGGTCAAATAAATCCCTGTAATCACATTCATGCCTGTATCTCAATTCGTCATAGCTGCACTCAAGAGCATATTCCACGTCCATAACAGCGGCGTCCTCAAATGCTTCGTACGCATAATAACTGCTTCTTGCACCAAGAACAATCGTTGCTTCCCCTGCGTCCTTTATAATAAGTTTATTGCCTTCCGTGTAAACAGTTCCCCCCTGAGCAAATGCAGACAATACAGCAGCAAAAAACAATCCTTCCTTGCCTCCCGAACCCCCTGAAAACATTATCATATTTTTACTTACCGGACGATTATCGTCATAATAACCGTTTCTGCCGTCAAGGTAAGCGGAAAGCTCTACAGTACCGTTTTCCGCAGCAATATGAACAATCATAACATTATCAGGTTCAGAAACAAAAACTTCACGTCTGTATTTTGTATCACCGGATAAAAACTCCGTAAATGCTACTGCATTAGCTAAATCCAGACCTCTTTTGTATTCCTTCGCACGTCCGTCAAGCTTCATATCTATATAAAGATTTCCCAAAGGCATATAATGACGGCTTTCCGGTGATACTCCCTGTAATTTTCTAAGAGCTATGTCCTCCGCTTCGGGTATTCTTTCCTGTTTAAGAAGTTCTCTGATTTCCGTTAAAGCCTCCAAGGCGTCAGGATTATTTCTGTTTCTTTTGCCTCCAGACCATACGGAATCTTCATTTAATTGTATAAGCTCATGCTCGGTACGTCCGTAAACCATTCCTCCGATACGTCCGTTGCCCACAGGCAGAGCGCTGTTAAAATTTTCCGCAGAATTTGTATACCATAATATTGATTCGTTCATAATAATCTCCATTCATCCGCTTTCAACATTAAATATTACTATATTTTATCACATTTCCGTTAACAATGCAACGTGAAAAAGCTCCCTTTTACAAGATTTGTAGAATTTAACTATTATTTTTATGCATTTATAAAAATGTTTCCCGGCACTAACAAATTTGATAAATTAAAGGTAATTGTTTATAATAAATAAAAAAACAGCATTTTATATCGGAGGACTAATATGGAAAAAAATTATCAGATTACAGGTATGACATGTTCAGCCTGTGCGGGACGCATTGAACGAACACTCAACAAGCTGAACGGAATAGATAAGGCTAACGTTAACTTTGCTGCCGAAAAGCTGTATGTCAGCTATAACGATAAAAACATAACTGAAAATGAAATAGTTTCCGCCATAAAAAAAGCAGGATATAATATTGCCGGAAAAAATGCCAAAACGGAAATGCCGGCACACAAAAAGCTTCTGATACGCTTTATTATATCTATGATTTTTACATTACCTCTCCTTATAATAAGTATGGGACATATGGTAGGCATGCCGCTTCCGAAAATAATCGATCCTATGGAAAATCCGCTGAATTTCGCAATTATACAGCTTGTACTTACTATTCCGGTTATGGCTACCGGTTATATGTTCTATTTAAAGGGTATTAAAAATCTGTTCAGATTAAGTCCGAATATGGACAGCCTTATTGCGGTCGGTACTTTATCCTCTGTAGTTTACGGTATCTTTGCAATTACCAAAATCAAAAACGGACATGAACACATGGCAATGGAGCTATACTTTGAATCTGCCGCCGTAATTCTTACCCTTATTACACTAGGCAAATACCTTGAATCGCTGTCAAAAGGCAAATCTTCACAGGCAATTAAAGAACTTATGGAGCTTTCACCCAAAATTGCAACTGTCAGAAGAGGCAAAAAGGAACTTCAAGTTAAATCAGAACTTGTTCAAATCGGTGATACAGTAATAGTTAAGCCTGGAGAAAAATTTCCCGTTGACGGTACTGTGACCCTCGGAACTACTTCTGTTGACGAATCCATGTTAACAGGTGAAAGTATGCCGGTAACTAAAAACGTCGGAGATAAGGTTATAGGAGCTACTGTAAATAAAAACGGCTACATTGAATACACTGCCGAAAAAATAGGCGAAGATACGGCCATTTCACAAATTATCAAGCTTGTGGAGGAGGCTCAGGGAAAAAAAGCGCCGATTGCAAGGCTTGCAGATGTTATTTCGGCATATTTTGTACCGGCTGTAATTTTACTTGCAATTATAGCAGCCGTAGGCTGGAAGCTTGCCGGAGAAAGCAACGATTTCTGTATTACCATATTTATTTCAGTGCTTGTTATAGCCTGCCCCTGCGCACTGGGTCTTGCCACTCCCACTGCCATTATGATCGCTACCGGACAGGGAGCTAAAAACGGCATTTTAATAAAAGGCGGCGAGGTACTTGAAAACGCTCATAAAATAAACACCGTTGTATTCGACAAAACAGGTACTATAACAGAGGGTATACCTGTTGTTACCGACATTAAAACAAATAATATTAATGAAAACGACTTACTGCTTTATGCTGCGGCTGCCGAAAAGCTTTCAGAACATCCGTTAGGCGACAGTATTGTAAAAGAAGCTAACAACCGTAATATTACTATACCGGAAGCGGAAAACTTTGAATCAATCCCCGGAATGGGAATAAAATCAATTGTAAACGGTAAACAGGTCATTATCGGCAATGAAAAAATGATGAAGGAATATAAAATCAAAGACAGTTTTACTGCACAGATCACTGACTTTGCTTCCCAAGGAAAAACTGCCGTTATCTGTGCCATAAACGGAACTATTGCAGGTATTATCGCTATATCCGATAAAATCAAAGAAAACAGCAGTAAGGCTATAAGCAAGCTTGAAAATAACGGAATTAATACCGTTATGCTTACAGGCGACAACAAACAGACAGCACTTACAATTGCCGAATATGCCGGTATTAAAAACGTTATTTATGAAGTAATGCCGGAAGATAAGGCTGCCGAAATAAAAAAAATTCAAGAAAACGGAAAAATTACCGCAATGGTTGGGGACGGCATCAACGACGCTCCTGCCCTTGCACAGTCAGATGTGGGAATTGCAATAGGTTCGGGTACTGACATTGCAATAGAAAGCGCTGATATTGTTTTAATGAACGGAAGTCTTGAAGGCGTTAACACTGCAATAAGATTAAGTCACGCTACAATCAGAAATATCAAACAAAATCTTTTCTGGGCATTTGGCTACAATGTATTGGGAATTCCCATCGCTATGGGACTGCTTCATATATTCGGCGGTCCGCTGCTCAACCCTATGATTGCGGCAGCAGCAATGAGCTTAAGCTCAGTATCTGTTCTTTCAAATGCACTGAGATTAAAAAAATTCAAAGCCGATATTTAAAATCTTTTAAATAATTAAAAATAAGGGCATACTTAATGTACGCCCTTATTCTTTTTATATATTTTCTATTTTTACTACTTCAAATTCCTCTTCGGCAATACCCTGAATAATTTTATTATCATCTACGTTTATTTCAGCCTCAGCAAAACCACCGTTTAAATCGACAACAACATCAGTACCGCCCAGTTCTTCAAGTACACCCTTAACAGCTCTTACACAATGCTCACAGGACATTCCCTCAATTGCAATATGCTTTTTCATTTTAGACCTCCTTAACTTACATTCCTTCCGGATTTTTCATTGTAAAGTTCCAACTGTCTTCACACATTTTACTGATATCAAGCTTTGCTTCCCATCCAAGGAGTTTCTTTGCAAGGCTGGTTTCGGCATAAGATTCTGCAATATCGCCTGCACGTCTCGGTGTAACCACAACAGGAATATTTTTACCGCACGCTTTTTCGTATGCCTTGACAACCTCCATTACACTGCTTCCATTTCCTGTACCCAAATTAATAGGCTGGAATCCTTTGTTTTCCGCTGCATATTCAAGGGCTGCTAGATGACCCTTTGCTAAATCCGTAACATGAATATAGTCACGAACTCCGGTACCGTCAGGTGTTTCATAATCGTCTCCGAAAACACGAAGATGCTCCAGTTTTCCCAAGGCAACCTGCGCTATATAAGGTACCAGATTATTAGGAATTCCATTTGGATTTTCACCGATAAGTCCGCTTTCATGAGCGCCTATAGGATTAAAATATCTAAGGGCAACAACGCTCCAATCTTTATCAGACACCGTCATATCATTTAAAATTTGTTCGATCATTACCTTTGTATAACCGTAAGGATTAGTTGCTGATGTGGTCATTTCTTCTGTATACGGTACTTTATTATTCACACCGTAAACTGTCGCCGAAGAGGAAAAAACTATACTTTTACAATTGGCGTCTCTCATTGCTTTAATAAGATTAATTGTACCGCCAATGTTATTTTCATAGTATTCCAATGGTTTTTCAACTGATTCCCCGACAGCCTTCAAGCCGGCAAAATGAATTACAGAATCAATTTTATTTTCATCAAAAATCCGTTTGGTACTCTCAAGATCTAAAAGGTCTGCCTTATAAAATTTCACTCCGACCCCGGTGATCTCCTTAATTCTATCCACACAAGATTCCTTAGAATTCGATAAATTATCCAATATTACTACATCATACCCTGCCTGAATAAGCTCAACACAAGTATGACTTCCAATAAAACCGGTACCACCGGTAACTAAAATTGTTTGCATAATATGCTCCTTTCTACTCTTCATTATTAGTATATATTGTTTTCAATTTTTTTTCAAGTATAATTGAAAAATTTTTCAAAATGTTGTATAATATAAACAAATTTAATTTTTGATTGGAGTTCACTATGCAGAAAATGTTAGGGTACATGCGCAAAGCCATACAGGAATTTGATCTTATTTCTGACGGGGACGTTATTGCTGTTGGTGTTTCCGGCGGTAAAGACAGTCTTGTTCTTCTCAATGGACTTGTGATGCTGCAACGGTTTATCGGCATAGATTATCGTGTTGTGAGCATAACTCTTGATCCGCAATTTAACGGTATTCCCGGAGATTATACTTCAATTTCGGAAATGTGCCGTTCGCTTAATATTGAATGTCACATTATACCCACGCATATAGGAGAAATTGTTTTTGATGTACGTAAAGAAAGTAATCCATGCAGTTTATGTGCAAGAATGCGCCGAGGTGCTTTACATGATGCCGCTGTTAAATACGGATGCAATAAAATCGCACTAGGTCATCATTTTGATGACGCCGTTGAAACGTTTATAATGAATCTTTTTACTGAAGGCCGCATCGGATGTTTTTCTCCTAAAAGCTATTTATCAAGAAAAAAGCTTACTTTAATTCGTCCGATGGTTTTTGCTCCGGAAAAGGAAGTCAGAAAAGCTGCAATGAAAAACAATTTAAATATTGTCAAATCTAAATGTCCGG
Organism: uncultured Oscillospiraceae bacterium; assembly: GCA_949745795.1. Taxonomy (GTDB): domain Bacteria; phylum Bacillota; class Clostridia; order Oscillospirales; family Ruminococcaceae; genus Porcipelethomonas. The sequence continues at coordinate 46,437 of CATKAZ010000090.1, forward strand.
CAGATGGACATACTAACCGTGAAGTTACCAAACAATTTATTTCCGAAATGGACAAATCTAATAAAGGATTTTCAGATCGTATATTCGGAGCTATGCGTCGAGCTAATGTAGACGGATGGGGCGGCGTTAACTGGTCTCCCAAAGAAAATAAGTAAAAAAGGAACGCAAATGCGTTCCTTTTTTTATGGGAAATAAAAAAACTCTCCATTACGGAGAGTTTTTTATTAAAACATTAATTAAAAATTAGTGTCTCTTCTTAAGAACTACTGCTGTAGCACCTGCTGTTACAAGACCTGCAACTGCAACTGCAACGCCAGCTGTACCTGTCTTAGGTGAGCCAGTTGTAGCCTTCTTAGCTGTAGTAGCTGCTGCTGTTGTAGCTGCTGCTGTTGTTTCTGCAGGAGCTTCTGTTGTTTCTGCAGGAGCCTCTGTAGTTTCTTCTTCTGTTGTTTCCTCTGGAACTTCAACAGTGATTGTACCGTTAGATACTGCAACATCTGCAATATCTCCATCAGTTAATGTGGAGAAAGAATTCAAGCTGCTGATAGTTACATCATATACTGTGCCGTCTTCAGCGTCTTCAGGAATTGTGAAGTCGATAGAAGCTACAGTACCATCTGTCATTTTTGAGCTTGTGTAACCAACTACTGAAACCATCTGGTTGCCAAGTACTGAGTCACCGTTACAACCTGAGAATGTAGCAGCTGTACCTGTAAGAGCTGCATCTTCCCAAGCTACTAGCAAGTCAAAAGAGTTACAATCATTATTAGCAGATACTGCGATTGGCAAAGAAACTGTTTCACCAGGCTGACCTGTAACGTTTCCAAGGCTGACAGCCTCGCCTGCTGCACTAGCAGAAATCATTGATGCTGCGCCAAGTACTGCTGCAGAAGCAAGTACTGCGAATGTTCTTGAAAATACATTTTTCTTCATTTTAAATTTTTTCCTTTCTTTTCTATATTTGTTAAGCAGGAGACCGAACCTTTTCCGGTCCCTGCGAAAACAAAGCAAATTAATAATTAAGTCTGATTACTTCTTGAGAACAGCTACATCGTAAAGTGTTAAATCCTTTTCGAATGCTGAACGTGCAAGGAAGTTAGCAAGTATAGCTGCGTCCTTTGCAGCGAGATCATATGGTGCAAACTTGCCGTCCTTCATACCTTCATCAGAGTTAGCCAGGAATACGCCGAAGCCATCTTCCTTAGTCAGAATTACTCTCTTAGAATCATCAAGCTGAGCCAAGTTGTTTGCGATATAAGCAGCATCCTGTGCATTTACCTTATGATCACAGTTAGCGTCACCACGCTGACCAATCTTAGCATTAACTGAACCTTCAGCTGTCTGATCGCCTACAGTTACTGTAAATGGAACTACATAATCAAATGTCTTCTTGTCATATGTTGATTCAGGAGTTGTATCGAAAGTAATTAGACCTTCTGGGTCAACTTCCTTACCGTCAACATAAACCTTGATACCGTCAATTACGAATTCCTTTTCATCTGCATAGTACCACTGGAGGTTGCTGCCCTTAGTATCGATATCACTTGTATCAATTGAGATGGAAACCTTACCAGTAACTACTGGTGTTGTATTAGATTGTGAAACATATACAATCTTTTCAGAAACTGAAATTGAAACTGATACCTTTTCAGAAACTGAAACTACAGTTACTTCAGAAGCTGATGCGGATGCGGAAACTGAAATTACAGGAATTGTTACTTCCTTACCGCTTACTACTGAAATTGAAACTGAAATCTTTTCAGAAGCCGAAGCAGAAGCGGATGCTGAAGCAGACGCAGAATCTACAGGAATTGTTACTTCTGAACCTTCTACTGCAGAAATTGAAACTGAAATTTCCTTAGAAATTGAAACTGAAATTTCCTTAGAAGCTGATGCGGATGCTGAAGCAGACGCAGAAGCTGAAACTGATACTGAAACTTCACCAGAAGCTGGTGTAGACACTGGAGTAGAAGATACTGGTGTTGTCTTAGCTGGTGTTGTTGTGTCACCATCAATTATAATTGCACCATCTGTTACAATAGGTGTTAAGTAATCATACTGGAAGATTGGTGTTGGCCAATACTTTGTCATACATAGAATTTCTTCTTGTGAAGCACCTACGAGTTCAACAGGAATTTCACCGCTAGCCTTAGAGTCTACCTTAAAGTGAAGTTCAACAATTGGATCTTCAGGATAGTTGTCAATTACGCCTTCACCCTTCTGTAAGAACACTATTGCACCAGCTATAGGATTCTTATCTACATTTGCGCCATCAAAACCGCTCATTTCAGGAATTACCATGTCTGTAAGTTCAAGTACTGACTTATCGTACTTAACCTTAAATTCAAGGTTTTCAATAGTTCTACCGAATGTATCAGCATAAACTCTTACGATTACATCATCTGAACCTGCTTTTGCTGTTACCTTTTCAGCACTGATAGCAAATTCACCAACATAATTTCTTGTATCAACAAATGATGTTGTTACAGCAGGTGTTGTTTCTGCCGGTGTTGTCTGTGCAGGAGTTGTCTGTGCACTGTCTCCGATTTTAAATGTAATACCGCTTGAAGCAGGCCATGCATCAGCCATATCGCCCTTGCCATCTGTATCAACAATAGCATAAACTGTATTTTTCTTAAAATCAATAGTATATTCGCCTTCTGCTAAATCCTTTGGAAATTCAACATCAAACTGAGCAATTGAATCTCCTTCACCCGGCTTCAAATGTCCTTTTGTTAAATCTGAAAAGATCTTAAAGCTCGGTACTTCTTTACCGTTTTCATAATCTTCGGCATCAAAAGCATATGTAATAGGCTTTCCTCTAGGGCTCTCCGGATCAACTGGAAGTTCCTTAGTCCATACACTGTATGTACTATTTGAATCTCCTCTAAAGTTACCTACTTTTGAACCGTTGTCATTAGCAATTTGCAATGGACTAGAGAGAATCATATTTGTCGGAACAACTTTCCAGTCGCTGTCGCTACAATCAAATTTACCTTCGATTGTCAGTAAACGGTCATTGGCAAAATCGCCTGTCATATGTACCTTAACTTTTGCTGTTGCACCAGCTTTAATTTCATCAAGTGTGAAAGTAGTTTTATCAGCTGACATTGAAATTTCAGCCTTTGTGTCTCGCACTTCACCAATTTTAGCTGAAGCTGTAAAAGGTACTGCACTTAACACCATACTGCCGGTAATAGCAATAGTTGTTAAGATAGAAAGAAATTTACCTTTCTTCATCACAATTTTTCCTTTCTGTTTGTTATTTTAACAAACTTGCATATTTTTTTCGGGTGATCCCCCATTTTATTTTAAGCCGGACGGCTTAAATACGAATCAATCAAGAAGAGCAATTTCAACAACGTGATTTACTATCGCCATACTGTCTTTTGATGTAAGAGTATTATCCTTGTCACAATCTGCATTTGCATAAGCTGTAGCATTGCTTAGCGCATATCTGCTTGCACTGATAAGATACTTATTTAATACAACAACGTCTGTACTATTTACTAAACCATCAACGTTTACATCCCCAAGCTTTGAAACTTCGCCGAAATTAATTGATGTATCCTCTGTACTATCACTTGTATCATCGCCGGTAACTTCAACATATCCGTTTGTTATTGTAGGATCATACATAACCGGTGTTTCATCATCGGATCCGAGATATCCGAAAATAATATCTTCATTTACTGATGTTGATGTAGGTGTTGTTGTTCTGTCTACAGCAACAACTTCCAAATCAGATTTTGTACCTGAAACAGCTGTTTCGCTTACTGTACCGGAAATTGTAAGGAATGTACCTGAACCTGTCATATAATAATCAGTATTAGTTGTTCCTAAACCATATATAACACAAACCAAATCATCCTCAATATTGCACTGAAACGGATCAGGCATACCCTCAACGTCAGTTGAATCACCCTTTGCCAAATCTCCCAATGCAACATCCGAAATTGTCAGAACCGATGAATCATACTTAATTCCAAAGTCGCATCCGTTAATTCCTGCAGCCGGTATATCTGACAGCTCCATTTTTACTGTAAATGTTTCGCCTGGTGCAGCTGTTGTGTTACCCAAAGTAACCTTCACGCTTTCAGCAGCTGTAACAGTCGGAATAGCAGACACTGCGAGCATCAATGATGCGCATGCACCTGCTATAATTTTTTTTGCCCTCATTTGCGTTTTCCTCCTTTTCTAATTAAACATAAAAAATAATATATAATAAAGAGATACTTGCTCTGTACATCCCTTTAATTATACTCGCGATTATAAGTACAAAATTCACCCAATCACATTACAATTATAAATTATGACAATGTTAAAGTCAATAGTTTGAGAACTTTTTTGTATAATATTATAAAATAAATTACTCTGAATTGTGAAATATAATGAAAGAAAAGTCGATTTGAGTCTTATTCGCAAATTACACTATAATTTTTTAACATGTAATGTATAAATTTTGCACATATGCCAAACATGCTATAGTTATATTATAATCTATGTTTTTAAAAAAGTCAATAGATATCTTTTTACAATTCCGGTTTTTTTTAGAATTATTTTAAATTAATTCTTTTTTTATTATTATACTCCATTAATACTAGGTTGTAAAGTCTTTTTTTTCAATATTTAATATATTTGTTGATTTTGGATAAACACGCTTTTTATTTTATTATGTTTTTTTAACAAAACTGACTTTTTAATCCCTTTTTTTTGAAAAAACTTTATTTTAAAGTCTTGCTAATGTATTTTCTATTTGATTTAGGCAATAATAGCCAAAGAAATTTAACCGGTCACCTGCCGGGGAACGGAGGATAATATGAAACCGAGTTTGCTGAAAAATATACCTGTAATACCGGATTTATCTGAAAACATTAAAAAAATAAAAGAAATATCAGAAGAAAGCTCAGACGTACTTATAAATGAAGTTGAAATAAGCGGAATCAGTTCCTGTCTTTTCTGCTGTGAAGGAATGGTTTCCACATCAACTATAACCGAGCTTATTCTTCACCCTTTGATGAATATAAATCTCCCTGAAAAAAGCGCCGAGGCACTGCTAAGCCATATAAACGGAAAAATGCTTTTATCCATTGACCGTCCCATCGCATATAATTACGAGGACTTTTTCCGCCTTTTAAATTCCGGTTTTGCACTGCTTGCGGTTGACGGAGCCGATTATTTTCTTGCTTTCGGCGTACAGGGCTATCAAACACGGGGAATAAACGAACCGTCGGGGGAAAACAATCTTACAGGCTCTCACGAGGGATTTGTTGAAGTTATACGTACAAATATGTCTCTTATAAGAAGAAAAATAAAATCTCCGGTTCTTGTACAGAAGCTTTTCGTGCTGGGAGATAAAAGCCAGACCGATCTGTGTATCTGCTATATGTCCGACCGTGTTCCCAAGAAGCTTATAAAACGTATTATGGATTCTCTTAATAAATCCGAACTCGAATCCATTCTTTCTACGGGTTATATTCAGCCGTTTATAGAATCAGGCGGAAAACGCATTTTTTCATCTATAGGCATGACAGAACGCCCGGACGTATTATGCTCAAAGCTTATTGAGGGCCGTGTTGCAATTTTGGTAGACGGCAATCCGTATGCGCTTATTATACCAAAGCTTGTCAGCGATAACTTCCAGACTGTTGACGATTATAATTTCAAGCCGTATTTCGGTACATTTATTCGCTGGCTCAAATATGCGGCGCTCTTCCTTTCAATTTTACTGCCTGCATTTTATGTAGCTGTTGCCATGCATCATCCGGAGCTTTTAAACAGTACTCTTCTTGTAATACTTTCTCAATCCGAAGAAAACGCTCCGTTTTCTATAGTTGCCGAAACCATAGGCGTTCTTATAATGTATGAAATCATAAAAGAAGCCGGACTCAGGCTGCCGAAAGCAGTCGGCGGAGCAGTAAGTATTGTGGCAGGTATTATAATAGGAGATTCCGCAGTGCAGTCGGGACTGATTAGTACTCCGCTTCTTACTGTTGCCGCACTGTCAGTAGTAGGAGGCTTTGTTATTCCGGAGCTTACCCAAAGCATAACGGTACTGAGAATAATCTTCGTAATCTGCGGAGGAATATGGGGACTTTACGGAATCAGTCTGTTCGGCGCTGCCGTTCTTTTCAATATGTGTGCAACGGAAGATTACGGTTTTCCTTACACCGCTCCCTTTGCGCCGTTTATAAAAAAGGCAATGGGAGATACAGCGGTCAGGTCAGGCTTCAGGAAAATGCAGAATAATGATTTTACAGTGGAGGATCTTCATGAGCAAAATTAGCCATAGTCAGCTTTTTGCCGTATTAATAGGAATAAGAATGTTCAGTATTATATGTTCTGTTCATCCCTCAGATGCCGGACAAATGGCAGGAGCGGCAATTTCAATACTTCTTCAGCTTGCAGCGGCAATCCCTATGATAGCCCTTTACAGACAAAAGAACTTTTCTCTGAAAAAGGAATTACTTTTCGGTAAATTCGGCAAGGCCGTTTACGCATTATTTTTTATTTTATGGGGTTCTGTTTCTTTCAGTAATCTATGGGGCGTTACCAAAAGTGTATATTTTCCCATTGACAGCAGCTTGACCGGAGCAGTTATACTTGCCGCTATCTGCATTTATACTGCGTCAATGGGAATAAAATCCCTAAACAGATATTCCACGATAATGCTTGGGCTTATTTTCTTCTCCCTCTTTATAATGATACTCGGAGCATACCCTAAAGCAGAACTTTCAAATTTTGCGCCTAATGCAGATTTTACAGAAATAACCGAATCCGTAATACGTGAATTCTGCTCATCCGGCGAGCTTGTTATGATGTTTATTCTGCTTGAATTTGTACCGGAAAAAAGATCCAAAAGCATAACCGCATTCTTTACCGGAAAATTTATTCTGACAGAACTTGTTGCAGTCATTGAAATAACAGTACTTGGTAAGATCATGGGACTTTCCGATTATCCGTTTTTTTCGGCAGGAGCATATTCGCAGCCATTCAGTATTCAGAGGGCAGATTCTTTATATATGATACTGTTTACCATGCTTTGCGTCATGACTGTAACGCTCCAAATTGTATTATGTTCAATGCTTATTAAGGAAATTTTTCCGGACTTGAAATATAATACTCTTCTTTCAACAGTTTTGATGTTAGGCGCATCTTCAGCCGTAAATATTTTAAATATCGATTTGACTGCGATTACAGGAATTTTAATATTATTACTGGCTGTTATTGTTCCTATTATAATGTATATAAGGAGGAAGTTAAAACATGAAGGCAAAAAATCTGATTCCGCCGTTCCTGCTTCTGCTGACGCTTAACGGCTGCTCCGGTAAATCCGAAGTAAGAGACAAAGGCTTTATCAGAACTATCGGAGCCGATTACAGCGACGTTCAAAATATATCCCTTCAGCTTTATGACAGTGATGAAATACTGACAGGTCAAGGCTCCACCTTATTTTCGGCTATTGCCGACTCAGAACACACTCAGGGAAAAAAATTGTTTGCCGGTCATTTGGAATTATTCGCCTCCAGTCCGGAAAATATATATGAAAATTTAAGTACGCTTTTGAAAAATAACCGCATTTCCCCCTCCTGTTCGGTTATATGCGTACCTGAAAATGCAGCCGGACTAGTTTCCGAATCCGAAAGCGACTATCTTCCGGAGCTTATTGAAAGCAGTGATAGAAGCGGACTTATAGTCAAAAAGAATATAAGCTCTGTTATCGACGATCTTCTCGGTACAGACGGCAAAGCAGCAGTGCCGATATTTAAAGATAAGGAAATTTATATGGCAGTAATAGACGGAGAAAAAATAATAGGAGTACTCACTCGTGATGAATCCTCCGGACTTTGCTGGTTAAACGGCGGTATTAAGGATATTTATCTTCCCCTTGACATAAACGGCAGAAAGGTAGATTTTTATGTACGAAAAAGCAGTACAAAAATTACAGCCGAAAAGCAAGGTGACAAAATAAATATTACCGCTGAAATAAAAATAAACGGAAATGCCGAAGAGGCTGATATTGACAGAGAAGCAGTAAAACAAAATGTTTCTGAACAAGTTTCGGGACTATGTGCAAAAACTATTGCCAAAACGGTTACAGGAATGAAAGCGGACGTATTCGGAATAGAAAAAAGTATAAACGCAAGAGGAATTTCAGAAAGCCGTACATGGGAAGACCTTATCCCGAATATTAATTTTTACTATAAAATAAAAATTTCGGAATAGCCTTTACAACGGCTAATATTAAATGTATAATAAAACTTGGGAGATGATTTTGTGTTTTATTATACGTTTGTATCAAATGTAGGGGAAATTACCGTTACTTCAGACGAAAATTATATAAAAGCCGTTCACTTCGGAAGGTCCGAATACGAAACTAAATTAACCCCGTTAATTTCCGAAGCCGTAAATCAGCTTCGGGAATATTTTAAGGGAGACAGAAAAATTTTTACAGTACCCTTAAAGCCGGACGGTACTGACTTTCAGCAAAAGGTATGGAAGGCTTTGACTGAAATCCCCTACGGTCAAACGACAAGTTACGGAGAAATTGCGGAAAAAATAGGTAAACCCGGCGGTGCAAGAGCTGTCGGAAACGCAAACAATAAAAATCCTATAGCTATAATTATACCCTGTCACAGAGTTATCGGTGCAAACGGCAGTCTTACGGGATATGCCGCCGGTCTTAATATAAAAAAACAGCTTTTAAGTCTAGAAAAATTTTATCGCCAAACACCGTAAAGCCTATTGACAGACCAGGTTCATTGTGCTATACTGTATTTAAATTAAACATGGTCTTCAGGGCAGGGTTGAATTCCCTACCGGCGGTAAAGTCCGCAAGCGTAAAGCGCACGATTCGGTGAAATTCCGAGACCGACAGTAAAGTCTGGATGGAAGAAGACATTTATAATGTTATTGCCCTCTGAAATGTTTATTGCATTTCAGAGTTTTTTATATTTTATGTCACATTATAAACTTATGCCCTGATTGATTTTCAGGGCTTTTTGTATTTTTAAGGAGATGAACTCACACTATATGACAAATGAAGAATACATGAGCGTCGCTCTGGAGGAAGCAAAAAAGGGGATAGGATTTACAAACCCCAATCCCATGGTGGGAGCAGTCATAGTTAAGGACGGTAAAATTATCTCAAAGGATTATCACCGCAGGTACGGCGAATTTCACGCTGAACGAAACGCCGTTTTAAAATGCACCGAGGATATGACGGGCGCAGAAATATACGTTACACTCGAACCCTGCTGCCACTACGGCAAAACACCTCCCTGTACGCAGGCGATAATCGACAGCGGCATAAAAAAAGTATATATTGGATCAAACGATCCCAACCCTCTTGTTGCAGGAAAGGGTGCGGAAATCCTGCGCAGTCACGGCATCGAAGTCGAAACGGGAATACTAAAGGAAGAATGCGACAGATTAAACCGTGTTTTTTTTCACTATATAACTTATAAAACTCCTTATGTTGTTATGAAATACGCCATGACTGCCGACGGAAAAATTGCGTCGGTTACAGGAAAGTCAAAATGGATTTCCAATGAACAGTCCCGCTGTGACGTTCAGTATAGCAGACTGCGGTATGCGGGAATAATGGCAGGCGTCAATACCGTTTTAAAAGACAATCCGATGCTTACCTGCCGTCTGGAAAACGGCAGAAATCCTGTAAGAATTATATGCGACAGTCAATTGAAAACCCCTTTAAACAGCAATATAGTCAAAACCGCTAAGGACGTTCCTACAATTATCGCATGTCTTGGAACCGCTGAAAATACAAAAGCTTACGAACAATCGGGAATAAAAGTCATACAAACTCCATCGGATAATGGACACGTTGACTTAAAATATCTTATGAAAAAACTAGGAGAAGAACAAATCGACAGTATCCTTCTTGAAGGCGGCGGAGAACTTAATTTCAGCGCCTTGCAGTCCGGAATAGTTAACAGGATACAAGCTTATATTTCCCCGAAAATACTCGGAGGAAAATCAGCTCCCTCACCTGTAGGGGGAATGGGTTTTGATTCGCCGGACAGCGGAGTGAATCTGGGCAGTCCTGAAATAACGTACTTTGGAAATGATGTTTTAATAGAATGGGAGGTTATCAAGTGTTTACAGGAATAATCGAAGAAATCGGTACTATAACGGCAGTACGCAAAAGTCCCCTTGACGCAAAGCTTACAATTTCCGCAGAAAAAATATTTTCCGACCTTAAAATCGGAGACAGCGTCGCCGTAAACGGCGTATGCCTGACGGCTTCGGACATATCCGAAAATACTTTCACTGCCGACGTTATGAACGAAACCTTTCACAGAAGCTCCCTGTCAAAACTTAAACTGGGAAGTCATGTTAATCTGGAACGTGCAATGGCGGCAGACGGACGGTTCGGAGGTCATATTGTCGCAGGTCATGTTGACGGTACAGGTATTATAACCAATATTAAAAAAGACGATAATGCTGTGTGGTACACAATTTCCGCAGAAAACAGTATTATGAAATATATTATTGAAAAAGGTTCAGTGGCTATCGACGGTATAAGTCTGACCGTCGCCGAAGTATCAAAAGACATCTTCAGCGTTTCCGTAATTCCCCATACGGCAAAGGAAACTATACTTTCACAAAAAAAGACGGGAGATACGGTAAATCTCGAAAATGACCTTATAGGAAAATATGTCGAAAAACTTCTGAACTTTAACGATGATGAAAAACCAAAAAGCAGAATAACCAGGGAATTTCTTGCAAATGCAGGATTTTAAGGAGGTAAGCAATATGTTTAAATTTAATACCATAGAAGAGGCGCTTGAAGATTTAAGACAGGGCAGGCTGATCCTTGTTACCGACGATGAGGACCGTGAAAACGAAGGAGATCTTATATGTGCAGCTGAATTTGCCACTACTGAAAACGTCAATTTTATGGCCATGCATGCTAAGGGACTTATCTGCATGCCCATGAGCCATGAATATATTAAAAAGCTTCGTCTGCCTCAGATGGTCGATGACAACACCGACAATCACGAAACCGCATTTACAGTTTCAATAGACCATATAAGTACTACTACAGGCATTTCCGCTGCCGAACGTTCGGTAACGGCAATGAAATGCGTTGATGAAAATGCAAAACCCGAGGACTTCAGACGTCCGGGGCACATGTTCCCTCTTCTCGCCAAGAAAAACGGAGTACTGGAAAGAAACGGCCACACAGAAGCCACAGTTGATCTTTTAAAGCTTGCCGGACTCAAAGCCTGCGGATTATGCTGTGAAATAATGCGTGACGACGGAACTATGATGAGAACCCCTGAGCTGATTCAGATGGCTGAAAAATACGGTCTGAAATTTATTACTATCAAGGCTTTGCAGCAATACAGAAAGGTACATGACAAGCTTGTGGAATGTGCAGCAGTTACAAAAATGCCCACTAAATACGGTAATTTCAAGGCTTACGGCTACATGAACAAGCTTAACGGCGAACATCATGTGGCTCTTGTAAAAGGCGATATCGGAGACGGTGAAAACGTTCTTTGCCGTGTTCATTCAGAATGCCTTACCGGGGACGCTTTCGGATCGATTAAATGTGACTGCGGTCAGCAGTTTGCCGCAGCTATGACGCAAATAGAAAAAGAAGGCAGAGGTATTCTCCTCTATCTCCGTCAGGAGGGACGCGGTATAGGTCTTATCAACAAGCTTAAAGCCTACGCCTTGCAGGATCAGGGAATGGATACAGTCGAAGCCAATCTTGCTCTGGGATTTGATGAAGATATGAGAGAATATTACATCGGCGCACAGATTTTACGTGATCTCGGAGTAAAATCCTTAAGACTTCTTACAAACAATCCTCTTAAAATAGAGGGACTGTCAGACTTTGGTCTGACAATAAGCGAGCGTGTTCCTATTCAGATGGACGCTACTGAATATGATGAATCTGCTTTTCAGTTAACAGAAGAAAGCCCTAAAAAGAAAACAGATAATGAAAAATAAAAATAAGCATGTATCTATCTATTTACTTGCTTATTTTCTTCTTTAATTGTAATAATTGATTAATTGTCATAGTAGGTTGATATTCTTTTGGTAGTAACTGCTCATTAGGATTAAGCCAACAAGTATCAATTCCATTATTCATCCCACCCAATATATCAGTCGTTAATGAGTCACCGACTAATAACATTTTATTCTTATCTTGATTTTCTACTGTCTGATATAAAAAGTGAAAAAACTCTGGCATTGGCTTAGAAAAACCAACCTCTTCTGATGAAATCACCTCTGAAATGAAGGAATCTAATTGTGCTTTTTCTAACTTTTTTCTAGCAGCATCTAAGGGACCATTAGTAGCAATAACAACCTCATAATCGTGATAAAGATCCTGTAGTAATTGACTAGCCCCTGGAACTTCTACTACATTGACCCCTAGCATACTACAATATAAATCATTAAGTGAAACTGCCTCCGAAA
>CATKAZ010000091.1 GCA_949745795.1 uncultured Oscillospiraceae bacterium
ACACAAATTCTGGCAAAAGCTAATGCTGATTTTAACCTCCGTGATGATTCTGTGTTCGGCAGTGCCGTTTCAAGAGTTTACTCAGGTTTCGGCTGCATCGAATTATGAAGTTTTGGTATTATTCAGTCCAGAAGGATATGGGCAAAAAACCGATATTCAAGTTTCCAAAAACGGTAAAATAAAAGCTGGCGGGACATGGCGTATCATCACCAATAACGGTGATATTGCATATTGCTTAGAACCGGGAAAGCCGATAAACGCTTTCACGTATAAGGACGGAACGATTTCTTTGACAAATGACCAAAGAAAAGCATTAGGACGTATATTTCTATACGGCTATGCAAAAAAGCCGTCAAATCTATACGACTATGCAGAATATCTTCCGCAGTATATAGCTACTCAATTACTTGCATGGGAGGTTATTGCAGGTCAGAGGGACGCTAATTTTAATCTTATCTCCAACGGCTATACGCCTGTTAAAAACGTCCTGGGCAATTTCTACAATGCAGAAGCGGGAAAAAAGGTTAAAAGCTTTTACGAGGCTTATGAAAAAAATATCAAGGCTGACGGGAAAAAGGTTTCATTTGGGTATTTTGAGAAAGAAAAAGCCAAAGATAACGTTTTCAAATGCGGCAGCGACGGAACATACACATTCACCGACAAAAACGGTCAGCTGAATAACTTTGACGTTACAGTCAAGGACGGTTCTGTTGTTTCTAAATCATCAACTCAGCTGAAAATCAAGGCTAACCCAAATAAGACTGCCTTGATAACCATGGAACAAAACAACGTCAATGCTTCAGGTGAACGCTGCGGAATGCTTGTGCTGACAAACGGTACAAACAATCAGACTATTACCAAGCTTCAAGCCGACCCACGTCCGTATTACGCAGCCGTAAAGGGTATAGAAAACGGTGAACTATGGATAAAGAAAAATTCTCCCGACGATAAAATCGTTGAAGGAATTACATTCCACATTACGGGAAACGGCATTGACGGAGACTACACAACGGGTAAAGACGGATATATCAGAATTCCGAATCTTAAACCGGGTACATACAAGGTTTCGGAGAAAACTTCAAGCATATACACAAACGTACGAGATAAAACTGTAGTTGTCGAAGCGGGAAAGACCGCTGTAGTAACATTCGTTAATACAGTTAAAAAGGGACAAATTGTCATTTACAAGGATTCAGACTCTTCCAAAACACCTGACGGAAAAGTTTACAAAACTTATGACGATAAAGTCACAGTCGGTTCGGGTATGGCGTCATGGGGGAACTTGCCGTTCTATGACCCTAACGGTCAGGAACTTCTGTATGTAATCACAGAAAAAAATGTTCCCGACAGATACGTTCCGATGGAACCGATCGAGGGTTATTTGGGAGCTTCCCTTGACAATCCGATTCAGGCACATATCGACGTTAAAAATACGCTGAAAAGTTCAAGCGTTCTGATTGTCAAAAAGGACTATGAATCAGGCGAAACGATTCCACTTCCCGGAACAGAATTTCAGATACTCGATTCAGAGGGAAATAAGGTAGTTTTAACTGATGATGACGGTAACGAAATCGACACTTTTGTCACAGACGAAACAGGACAGATTTTACTTCCCCAACCTTTGGTTTACGGTACGTATCAGCTGATAGAAATCACAGCCCCGGACGGTTACGTTTTAGACAAAACTCCGATTGATTTTTCTGTCACAGAGGACGGCGCAACAGTTCAGGTAGAAAAGCATAATACAGTTCAAAAAGGAACCATTACGATTTCAAAAATCGGAGATGTTTTTTCAACTGTTGAAAGCGGAGAAAGTTATACGCCAGTCTTTGAAGAAAATTCTTTAAAGGGCGCAAAATTTGATATTATTGCGGCTGAGGATATTTACACTCCAGACGGTAATATCAAGGTTGAAAAAGATACCGTTGTGGATACAATTACAACAGGTTCCGACGGTACGGCAACCTCCAAAAAGCTTTATCTCGGAACATACAGAGTAGTAGAAATTTCCGCACCGGAAGGATATGTACTTGAAAACGGCGAAACTCTTGTAACTCTGGAATACGAAGGACAGGAAATAGCCGTAACCAACACAGGTACGTCATTCAAGAACAACTATCAGCAGGTAAATATTTCTCTGAAAAAGTACCTTGAATCTTCAGAAAAATACGGTATTGACGGAGAAGATTATGCACAGTATGTAAGATTCGGACTGTATGCGGCTGAAGATATTACAGCTGCCGACGGTACTTTTATTCCCGCTGACGGACTTATTGAAACTGTCAGTCTGACTGAAGATATGGAAGCCAAATTCAACAAAAAGCTTCCCCTCGGAAAGTACTACGTACAGGAGATTTCCACTGATGAACATTACATTCTCGACGATACAAAATATCCCGTAAATTTTGAATATTTAGGACAGGATACTGCCGTAAATGAAATCAAAATAAATGATGGAAAATCTATTGATAATACTTTCAAAAAAGGCAGCGTCGAAGGTCTGAAAATCGATGCCGATGACAAATCAAAATTATCAGGCGCAGTAATCGGACTTTTCAATGCGGACGAATCTGATTTTTCAGAGGAAAATGCAATTGAAACTGCCGTTTCAGACGATGACGGATACTTCGGTTTTGAAGAAATAATTTTCGGAAATTATCTTGTAAAAGAGATAGAAGCTCCGACAGGTTATGTGCTGTCTGACGAGACATTTCCTGTTATCATTTCCGAAGACGGTGACGTAATTGAAATCACTATCAAAAATGAAAAAATCCGTGGAAGTGTTCAGGTCAAAAAATATGATTTAACAAATAAATTTAAGGCACTGAACGGAGCAGTTTTTGAAGTTTTCGCCGATAAAAACGGTAATGAAAAATTTGAAAATGATACCGATAAATCTTATGGATTTTTGAATGAAATCGGTGACGGAATTTATCAGCTTGACGGTGTAGTATACGGCGGATATTTCTTAAAAGAAACCGTCGCTCCGGCAGGCTATGTCATTGACGAAAATTACTACTATTTTGAAATCCGTGAAAACGGAGAAGCAGTAAATGTAAGCAATGATAAATCTTCGGATAAATTCTATAACGACGTTATCAGAGGAAACGTAAACGGTCTTAAAATCAATGTTGATGATAAGACGGAATTACAAGGCGCTTTAATCGGTCTGTTCAATGCAGACGAAACTGATTTTTCAGAGAAAAACGCAATTGAAACAGTTACGTCGGGTAAGGACGGAAGCTTTAAATTTACCGATATTGTTTACGGTAAATACAAGGTTTCCGAAATCAAAGCGCCGGAGGGATTTGTACTGTCCGACAGTGTTTATGAAGTTAATATAAACGTTAACGGAGTGATAATTGAAATTACCGTAAGCAACAAACCTATTAAGGGTAATGTGCTTATTGCAAAATACGATTCGGGAAATCCGCCCCGAATTTTGAAAGGTGCAGTATTTGCGGTTTATAAAGACGTCAACGGTGATAAGAAATTCACTAACGGCACTGACGAGCTGCTGGGCAATATGACCGAATCCTCCGCAGGAATTCACGAATATAAAGATTTACTGTACGGCGATTATCTCATCAGAGAAATCAAAGCACCGGAAGGATACACTGTCGACAGAAACTATTATACCTTTTCTATCAAGAAAGACGGTGAAACAGTCAGAGTCGGCAACAATGCGGACGGTAACTTTTACAATAAGGATATAAAGGGAAATATAGAAGGCATTAAGGTCGGAGAATGCGATGAACCGTTAAGCGATGCTGTTATAGGATTATTCGCCGATGGCGAATCGGAATTTACAGCAGAAAATGCCATTGAAAAA
>CATKAZ010000092.1 GCA_949745795.1 uncultured Oscillospiraceae bacterium
AAAAAACTCCAATCTAAATAAATTAGCCGTTGACATATCTACCCAAATAATGTTATACTATAATTAAGTGTCGATTAAAGTAAATATTATTTAGGTTTTAAATAGCATAATATTATTATAATTCACATCTGTGAATTTGTCAACACAAAATTTCTCCCAAATGTGAATTTAGGGCATTTTGTACAGAAAGGCAGTGTTTATGTTGTCAATAATCAACAATCTATTATCTATATTAGAAGAAAAAAACTTAAAACAAACAGATTTATGTAATGCAATAAACATCAATACAAGCACTATGACTAATTGGAAAAATAGAAATACTGATCCTCCTGCTAAATATATAATTCCTATTTGTGAATATTTAGAGATAACCCCTTATGAATTACTTTGCAATAAGAAAAATATAACTCCAGAAAAATTGTCAGATGACGAGCTTAACTTATTAAAAATGTATAGATTATTAACAGAATGGGAAAAAGGCGAATATTGCGGACAACTTAAAGAAAAAACTAAAGATAGAGTAGAAGAAATATAATTTTATTCACACCTATTTTAAATGGGTGTGAATTTTTAATTCTCCATTTACTTACCTGTCGAGCCTTATTAAACATTTTACATTGAACTAAAGACGGCATAAAAGTTTTTGCCAAGCCTTTTAATATTTTTCTTACCGTTTTTTTACTTACCTGTCGAGCCTTATGAAACATTTTACATTGAACTAAAAACGGCATAAAAGTTTTTGCCAAGCCTTTTAATATTTTTCTTACTGTTTTTTTACTTACCTGTCGAGCCTTATTAAACATTTTACATTGAACTAAAGACGACATAAAAGTTTTTACCAAGCCTTTTAATATTTTTCTTACTGTTTTTATACTTACCTGTCGAGCCTTATGAAACATTTTACATTAAACTAAAGACGGCAAAAAAGTTTTTGCCAAGCTTTTTAATATTTTTCTTACTGTTTTTATACTTACCTGTCGAGCCTTATTAAACATTTTACATTAAACTAAAGACGGCATAAAAGTTTTTGCCAAGCTTTTTTCAAAAAGCGGAGAGGAAATGTAAATTTTATTACCTTGACATTAGTGATTTATTGAGTTATAATAAACCTATAAAATTTCGGGGGTGCATTAATGGATAAAAGACTTCGTGAACTGGAAGAAGAACAGCGTCGTCTTATGGAACAAAAAGAAAAAAACGAAAATAAAATCAAATATAAATCACCGCCAAAACACGAAAGCAATGTCCTTTTGCAGTTTGTTATCGGACTGCTGCTTTTGGGTGTCGGACTTTTTTGGATTTTCCAGTCTGTAAATGTATCATCGGGGTTCGGTTCGTTTTATAGTATAGGAAGATGGTCTGCCCCCAACGGTACAGTAATAATTCCTCTTTTAATAGGAATTGTAATGCTTTTTGTTATGGAAAAAAAGATTTTCGGCTGGATCGTATCCGGAATCGGAGCCGCTGTCATACTCATTTCTATAATTACAAGCGTTCGGCTTCATTTCAACGGCGGCAGCTTATTTAACTATGTATTAATGTTTGGATTTACCGCTGTAGGAAGCGGACTGGTATTAAAATCATTATTTAAAAAATAATTTAACCGGAGGTAAAACAATGGGCATTTTTCAGCGTTTAAGCGATATTCTTAAATCTAATGTCAATGATCTTATTGACAGGGCAGAAGATCCTGAAAAGATGGTAAAGCAAATCATTATTGATATGCAAAAAGAGCTTAACAATTCTACTCAGGCACTTGGAAAGGCTGTTGCCAGTGAAAGAATTGCAAAGAAGCAGTATGACCAGGCAGCGGCTAAGTCAGCCGACTGGGAATCTAAGGCTAAAACTGCCATAGCTGCCGGAGATGAAGAGCTTGCCAAAAAAGCTTTGGCAAATAAGGTAAAAGCTGACAAAGATACTGCACAGTACAAGGAAATGTATGACACGATATCTCAGCAGACTGAATCCATCAGAACTCAAGTTGAAGTTTTAAAATCAAAGCTTGAAGAAGCAAAGAGCCGTCAGGCAATGCTTATCGCACGTTCTCAGATGGCAGATACTCAAAAGGCTCTTGCACATGCAACAGGCGGTTTTGACTCCTCCAGCGCTTCTGAAAAGTTCAGCAGAATGGAAGAAAAAATCGAGAGAAAAGAAGCAGAGGCTCAGGCATTTACCGATATAGCCGGTGATGCAGACAGTAATGACGCCGAAGCATTTGAAAAGCTTGAAAATGAATCTAAGGTAAATTCCGAGCTTGAAAGACTTAAAGCGGAAATGGGACTTTAATAAAATATAAAAAACAGGAGGCATTTAAAATGGAAGAAAACAAGAAAAAAAATTCAATCGCAGTACTTATCCCTATTCTTGTAGCTCTTATAGGCGCTATTACATCTGTAGCTTATATCGTTTTCAGAATGAGCAGTAACAGAAGCTACGAAGAACAATGGAAAGATTATGACGAATGCGGTATTTAATTACCGAAAAAATCAAACTCCTCTCATTGGCAAGATTTGAGAGGAGTTTTTACATTTAAACAAAAAACGGATTCAAAAGAATCCGTTTTTTATATTATATAAAATTACTTTGCAAGTCTTTCTTCAAGCTTGTCAAGTTCCTTGATAAGTGCTTCAGGAACATTACCGCCCTTATCGGCGATATCTTCCTTATAATATCTGCGCATTTCTGCAATTTCCTTAGTCCAGAGATCCTTGTCAACAGCAAGAAGCTTATCCATAACTTCAGGTGTAACCTCGTCTTCAATACCTTCAACATTGATATCGGTTTTCTTAGGCAGATAGCCGATAGCTGTTTCATCAGCGTCGATTGTGCCTTCACATCTCTTGATGATCCAGTCGAGAACTCTCATATTATCGCCGAATCCAGGCCAGATGAAGTTTCCGTTTTCGTCCTGCTTGAACCAGTTTACATTGAAGATCTTAGGAGCCTTGTCACCGAGCTTTTCGCCCATTTCGAGCCAGTGTGCCCAGTAATCGCCTACATTGTATCCGATAAACGGCTTCATAGCCATTGGGTCATGTCTCAGTACGCCTACAGCGCCTGTTGCAGCAGCTGTTGTTTCAGAAGATACGGCTGAACCCATGTATGTTCCGTGTGTCCAGTCAAATGACTGATATACAAGCGGAGTTGTAGAAGCACGTCTGCCGCCGAAAATAATAGCGGAGATCGGAACGCCTGCCGGATTATCAAATTCAGGTGAAATACAAGGACAGTTCTTTGCAGGAGCAGTAAATCTTGAGTTTGGATGAGCAAGCTTATTGCCGTCAGCGGTAAATTCCTTACCGTTAACCTTTTCACCCTTCCATTCAGTTGCATTTTCAGGAGGATTCTTGTCAAGACCTTCCCACCAAACGGTATTGTCATCATTATTGATAGCAACGTTTGTGAAAATTGTATCCTTCATTGTTGAAGCAAGCGCATTGAAGTTAGACTTTTTATTTGTACCCGGAGCAACGCCGAAGAATCCGTTTTCAGGATTGATAGCATAAAGTCTGCCGTCCTCGCCCTGTTTCATCCAAGCGATATCGTCGCCGACTGTAAATACTTCATAACCGTCCTTCTTATAGCCTTCCGGCGGAATAAGCATAGCAAGATTTGTCTTACCGCATGCTGACGGGAATGCAGCTGTAATGTACTTAACTTCGCCGTCAGGTTTTTTTACGCCTAAGATAAGCATGTGTTCAGCCATCCAACCTTCATTCTTACCCTGATATGAAGCGATTCTGAGTGCAAAGCACTTCTTGCCCAGAAGTACGTTACCGCCGTAAGCGGAGTTAATTGACCAAATTGCATTATCTTCAGGGAACTGAACGATATATCTCTTTTCAGGATCAACATCAGCCTTTGAATGCAGACCGCGAACAAAATCGTTTGATTCGTCACCGAGGTTTTCAAAAGCCTGTTTACCCATTCTTGTCATGATATTCATGTTAAGAACAACGTAGATAGAATCAGTAACTTCAACGCCTACCTTAGCGAGAGGAGAGCCGATAGGACCCATTGAGTAAGGAATAACATACATTGTTCTGCCCTTCATAGCGCCGTCGTACATAGGAGTCAGCATTGCCTTCATTTCGTCCGGATCCATCCAGTTGTTTGTCGGACCAGCGTCTTCCTTATTCTTGCAGCAGATAAAGGTTCTGTCTTCAACTCTTGCTACGTCGTTTGGAAGTGTTCTGTGGTACAGACATCCCGGAAGCTTTTCCTGATTGAGTTCAAGCATTTCACCTGTTGAAATTGCTTCTGCTTTAAGAGCGTCAATCTGCTCCTTGCTTCCGTCAATCCAAACTACCTTATCAGGCTTTGTAAGGGCTGTCATTTCTTCAACCCATTTTAAAACGTTGGGGTTCTTTGTCAGTGACATGGTAATAATCCTCCTTGATAATTTAACTGCATATTTATTATTGTATGTATTTTTCTGCAATAATGCAGTTATTCTTATAAAATTTTCGTTTCATTTTTATATTATAATATTTTTTGAAATAGTTGTCAATAGAATTTCCTTTGATTTGTGAAATTAATAACAATTTTCATTGTTTTTTCACAAAGGACAAATGTGTTTCTATCGTGTACTTTATAAACATTTTACTGTATTTAATTTTTGGTTTTTTCTTTTCGTGTGCAAATTAGCTTTTGAAAAAGCTGATAAAACTTATTTGTTCATTTCTTGTCTAGTACATTCTACGCTTTGTAAAAGCATAACCAAAACACATTTGTTCATTTCTTGTCTCGCAACAAGAAACGAACCAAAGAAATGCGTTCTTTACTTTCTTTCATGTGAAAGAAAGTAAAACAAAGAAAAACTTTATC
>CATKAZ010000093.1 GCA_949745795.1 uncultured Oscillospiraceae bacterium
AGAGACAGTCACCGCAGATAATTAAAGTGTCATTCTCTTTAAGTTTTTTTATTTTTTTGTTTTTAAATCTTGAAAATTCACCGTGCATGTCACCGGTTATGTAAATCAAACTTATTCCTCCTTTTCAGACGATATTCTTATTTTATCATAAAAAATAGATTTCGTAAATATATTTTTATTTTTTTCATAAAAATGTTTGCTTTTTAGTGTAAATTTGGTATAATAATAGGTAGAATAATTTAAGGAGCTGTTGGAATTTGAAAAAAATTATATCAGTGTTTTCGGCAATACTTATATGTATATATATATCATTATTTAATTATTGTGAGGCGATTTCTTTTACACCTACCTTTGAGGTGCGCAGTCAGTCAGCATATATGATAAATCTTGATACGAAATCTGTAGTTTATGAAAAAAATGCTGATGCGCAGCAGATGCCTGCGTCATTGGTAGATATAATGACAGCAATTGTAGTACTTGAAAACTGCCAAGATACGGATTCGGTAACTATAACTGCGGACAAGAAACTGTATGATGAATTTGATGAATATGAATACCCCGACGATTTAAGATATGCAGATATATTGGACGGTGATACGCTTACCGTTACTGATTATCTTCATGCTCTTATGCTTACATCATCTTGTGAAGCTGCAAATATTTTGGCTTATCACTTTGGAAATCAGAATATATCTGCATTTGTAGATAAAATGAATAAAAAAGCACAGGAAATCGGAGCTGCAAATACTTTCTTCACGAATCCTCATGGTCTTTATGATCCTAAACAAGTTACAACAGCTAAAGATATGGCAATAATCACTCAATACGCTTTAACTGTTGCGAGATTTGAAGATATTGCGACAACAGAGGAATATGAGGTTAATCCTGTAGGTTATGTAACAGCTCATGAAGATGATTGGATGTGGAGTCATTCAAATATAATTATGAGTGCGGCAAGCGATTATTATGTGTATGGAGTAAAGGGAATTAAAACCGGTAATCTACAGCTTGGCGGCAGAAATATTATAACCATGGGAAGTTCAGACGGTATAAAATATTTATTGGTATTGTTGAATGCACCTTTTTATGATAGTGAAGGAAATTCTCGATATTATCATCTTGAAGACGCATGTCAGTTGCTTGAATGGGTATTTGATAATTTTAATTATCAGGTTTTGCTGTCCGATGATGAGGAAATTGCAGAGGTCAAAGTCGAAAATTCAGATGGAAGCGGATATGTTTTAGTAAAGCCTAAAGAAGAATTATCGACCTTATGGTATAATGATATAGATGCTACCTCCATTCAAAAAAATATTAAGTTGGCAGAAGATGTAAAAGCACCAATTAAAAAAGGAGAAAAGCTAGGTGAAATTGAGTTAAAACTTTCAGACGAACAAATTGCGGTAATTGATTTGGTGGCATCTACAGATGTTGATAGGTCTTTTATTAAATTTAATTTATCTATGACAAAAAAATTTTTCAGTTCAATATGGTTTTTAATTGCGATAATTGTTACAATTTTTATTTCGTTGATTTATTTGGGATTGTGTATTTGGGCATATAATGATGCTAAGCATCGTGCAAAAGGAAGTTTTTCTAATAAAAAAATAGTTAAAAAGCTGTATGGGAATAAACGTAAATAAATAAAAAATCACTGTGATAAACAGTGATTTTTTATTTGTTTTTTAGTGTGTGAGTAAGATTCTCTCATCACAATATTCACATTCAATAGTATCACCGGCACCAATATATGATTTAGGTAAATATGTTTCTGTATTGGTAATACATTTTGGATTTGTACAATAACATTTCGGACGTTCAATACCTTTTAGCAGTTTTATAGATTTTTGGCTTTCAAGCATTGTCATTATAAGAGCCATTCTTACGTACATACCATATTTGGCTTGCTTAAAATAAACGGCACGTTTATCAGAGTCAACTTCGTCTGCAATTTCATCTACCCTTGGCATAGGGTGCATTATAATCATATCAGATCTGCTTTTTTTTAGTTTTTTTCTGTCAAGTATGTAGGTATCCTTTTCAGACAAATATTCTTCTTCACTTGCAAATCGTTCCTGTTGTATTCTGGTCATATAAAGCATATCCAAATCATTTATAACCTCATCAAGGGAAGTGACTTCAGTATACTTGCTTCCGCTTGCAGTAATTATATCTTTTATATATGACGGCAGTTTAAGCTGAGGAGTTGAAATCAGAACAAAAGTATTTCCTGAATAAGCAGATAAAGCTTTACACAGAGAATGCACTGTTCTTCCGTTTACCAAATCGCCGCAAAGACCTATATTTAAATTATCCAGTCTGCCTTTTTCTTCTTTAAGGGTAAGCAGATCGGTAAGAGTTTGTGTTGGGTGCAGATGTCCGCCGTCACCGGCATTAACAACTGAACAATCAGCGGTTAAGGCAGCTGCTTTTGCCGCACCGGGGAGTGGGTGTCTTATAATAAGTATGTCGGCGTAATTGCTTACGATTTTAGTAGTATCCTTTAAGCTTTCTCCTTTGGAAACAGAAGAAGTTGCCGGATTGTCAAATCCTATAATGCTTCCTCCGAGTCTGATCATGGCGGATTGGAATGACATTTGGGTACGAGTAGATGGTTCATAGAAAAGAGTTGCCATTATTTTTCCGTCACATGCATGAGTATATCTCTGCGGGTGATTTTTTATATCCTGACCCAATTTGATTATTTTATTCCACCATGAAACCGGATAATCATTTAAATCTATTAAATGAGGAAATTGTGACATTATTTTAACCTCCTGAAAATTTACATTTATAGCAATGAGGAACCGTTTACTATCATTTTAAACTGAATTCCAAGGTATGAACATGCACGTTTACACAAAAGCATACGATTTAAAAATATTTCAAAATATTCGATAACAGGTGATATCTCGGTATCAATTATTAAGTCAAGAATAATTGCAGTTTTGCTTTCATTAAAATACAAAGCAGATTTTTCAACGGCATAATTTACTCTGTCATGAATATCAAAGGTTAGAAAATCATTATTGCGAACACGGCTTCTGCGTACATCTGTTTTATCGGCAATTATAAGAGCAGCTGAAATTGCGTCAATAGGCTGTGCGGTAGACTCATCGTGATTACCGATTGCAGATATTACAGAGCATATTTCAGATGCCGGCATACTTAAATTATCTAAAAGTCGAAATGCCATAACAGCTCCGCTTTGCGCATGATCAATGCGGTTTATGACATTGCCGATATCGTCCATAATTCCGGCAATTTTGGCAAGTTCAATTTGTCGTTCATCATATCCCAGTTCAGATAAAATCATACTTGCATTTTGTGCAACAATTTCTACATGAGCAAATGAATGCTCTGTATATCCCTGAGATTTCAGAGCCTGATCTGCACGCCTTATATATTCCATAATATCCGGATTCTGTTTGATATATTTATATGTTACAATACTTGCCATTAATTTTTCGCCTTTCGATTTATTTTACGAATTCTGAATTTTCAAAGTATACATTGTACCATACAAGAAATGTATATATTGTCCATATTTTTCTGCTGTTGTCTGCCTTACCGTTTTTGTGGTCGTCAAGTAGCTTTACTATTATATCGGTATTGAAAAACTTATTTGCCGAATTTCCAGTAAAGCTTGATTTAACAATGTTATAATATTTATCTTCCTTAAGCCATACACGAATCGGAACAGGGAATCCGAGCTTTTTCTTTGCTGCTGTTTTTGCAGTTTGGGGAGGAGTATCTTTTTTAGCGGCAAGGCGCATTGCATACTTTGTAATGTATTTAGTATTAGCGTCTGTTTGTTCTTTATGTGTTACTCTGTAACGGCGTGGAATTTTTTCGGCAACTGCCATAACTTCTTTATCGAGGAAAGGTACTCGAAGTTCAAGAGAATTTGCCATACTCATTTTATCGGCTTTAAGCAGAATATCTCCTGTCATCCACATATGAAGATCAAGGTACTGCATTTTAGTAACATCGTCTTTATCTTTGACTTTATCATAGAAAGGCTTTGTAATTTCAGCAGGATCCGGAGCAGCTGTTTTAATTTTCAGCAATTTTTTTCTTTCTTCGGGAGTAAACATATAAGCATTTCCTATAAACCTCTCTTCAAGGTCTTTTCCTTTTCTTATGAAGAAATTCACTCCTCTGTGAGCCGGAAACTTTTTGGCAGCTGATCCTATACCTCGTTTAAGTCCTCTTGGAAGCTTATCGTAAAAAGTACCGTCAGGTTCGCTGTATACATTATATCCTCCGAAGATTTCATCCGCACCCTCGCCAGATAATACAACCTTTAATTTCTGTGATGCAAGATTACATACAAAATAAAGTGCTACAGCAGCAGGATCGGCAAGGGGTTCATCCATATGATACTGAATCTTTGACAGAGAGTTCCAGTATTCTTCGGGAGTTATTACTTTACTTGTATTGACTTTTCCGATAGCTTGGGAAAAGTTTTTTGCCCAGCCTATTTCATTATATTTTTCATCATTTCCGAAGCCTACGGTAAAAGTTTTATCAACATCTGCAATAGCGGCAACATAACTTGAGTCTACGCCGCTGGAAAGGAAACTTCCGACTTCAACATCGGCAATTTTATGTGCTTCGACCGAGTTATGAAAAATATCTGATATTTTATTAACCCAGCTGTCAAGATCAGGCTTTTCATCAGCTTCAAATTTTATTTCCCAGTAACGTTCAATTTTTAGATTTCCGTTTTTGTAAGTAAAGCAATGAGCAGCAGGAAGTTTAAAAACGTTCTTAAAAAAGGTTTCGCTGCAGGGAGAGTATTGGAATGTAAGATAATTCTCCAATGCTTCTTCATTCATTTCTTTTTTGAAATGAGGGTGTGAAAGGAAACTTTTTATTTCAGAACCGAATAAAAAGCTTTCACCGGAGAGAGAATAGTACAAAGGTTTAATACCGAAAAAGTCACGAGCGCCAAAAAGTTCTTTTGTGTTTTTATCCCAAATTACAAATGCAAACATGCCTCTTAGCATATTGAGTAAGTTTTTACCGTATTCTTCATATCCGTGAAGAAGAACTTCGGAGTCGGTTTTTGTTTTAAATTTATGACCGGCTGCAATCAATTTTTCACGTATGCTTTGAAAATTATAAATTTCACCGTTAAACAAAAGAACTTTCGATCCGTCTTCATTTAAGATAGGCTGATCACCTTGAGCAAGATCAATAATACTCAGACGTCTGAAGCCGAGAGCAATGTCTTCATCAATATATTTGCCTCCTGAATCCGGACCTCTGTGAATAATCTTGTTCATCATGCTTTCAAGCACGATATTGGAATTATTTATAAAATTAGTAAAACCAACGAATCCACACATATTAGTTATCCTCCAATAAAAAATCTTTACAAATGCTTACTTTATATTATACTATATGTTGGAGAACTTTGCAATAATTATAAAGATTAAATTCACAAAAACTATTGCAAAATATTTGATGTTGAGTTATAATATTTTTATGGGAATTTATAGAGAAAAAAGAAAAAATATGTCTAAATTTATATATAGGAGCATGAGAAATGTCGGGAAGACGACGCAGAACTTATACGTATGTCAAAAGTAACAGGGGACCGTTAATAAGATTCAGATTTAAGGTAGTTTTTATTGTTTTTATTATTGTAACCGCTGTATGTTTTTTAATTTATATGACCGGAGCAAATTTTGAAAATGATGACATGGAAACAAATATGTTTCTTTTCTCTGAGGCATCAGAAACTTCCGATAGTTCAGATGAACCTCTTGATAAAGTAAAAGAAATAATAAATCCTATTCCGTCATCAGAACCTCTTACAGAGACTTATTTTGGGAATTGTGCTTTTGTGGGTGATTCAATTACGGTTGGATTATCTGATTATCAGCTTGTTCCGATTAAAAATGTTTATGCTGAAATAGGAATGAATATTGAAAAAATCAATACTGAAACCATTCATACGGCATTTGGAGAAACAACAGTTCTTGATGGTTTAAAGCAGGCAAAACCGGAAAATATTTATATAATGCTTGGGAGCAATGGAATTGCGTGGCTGCCTGTAAGTGATATGATTTCTTACTATTGTGAATTTATAAGCAGTATTCAGCAAAATCTTCCGGATTCGAATATATATATACTATCTATTCCTCCGGTTACAGCTGCAAGGGAATCTGCTGAAGAAGAACCTATTTTGAATTCGGATATAGACAAATATAATTCTGAATTACTTAAAATGGCAGATGATAAGAAAATATATTATGTTGATGTCAACACTGCTCTTAAAGGGAATGATGGGAAATTTCCCGAAGATAATGCCGCTGAGGATGGTATGCATTTTAAGAAGACAACTTACAAAATTATGCTTGACTATATTTTGTCTCATATAGCCAAATAATAAAAATTAACATAAAGGGGAAATTAAAATGTACAGAACAAAAAAGAGTGTTACCGGAGTTTTTTTAACCGCATTAATGTTTTTTTCATTAACGGGGTGCAAAAAGGAAGAAAATAATAACGCTCAGGCATCAAAACCGGTAAATAATATTACTGCGGAAATTATGAACAGCGGTATTGATTTTCCGGAAATGGTGGAAGTCAGCGAAGACAATTTTCAGTTTAGATATTCACTTGAAGACGGGGATTATTCTGAATATTCAGTCTGGTGGGCTGGTTCCGGCGGAGACTCTGATGAAATATGTATTATAAAAGCAAAGGATAAGGAAAAGGTTGTAAAGGCTGTAGAAGAAAGATTAGATAGTCAGAAAAAGGTTTTTAAGGATTATGTAGAAGAACAGTATGATAAGCTTTGCGACACTAATATTAAAACAAAAGGTGATTATGTATACTGGGTCTGCACTAATGATAATAAAAAAGCAGAGGACATTATTCTTTCATATTTTGAATAATACATAAAAAAGCCGGATAAATATTATCCGGCTTTTAAACTGGTGTTCCCGAGGTGATTCGAACACCCGACCTACCGCTTAGGAGGCGGTCGCTCTATCCAGCTGAGCTACGGAAACATCTTTTTTATTATAACACAATACTTCTTTATTTGCAAGAGGAAATATATTTTTTTTGGGAGATTGAAAATGAATTATAAAGAAACTATAAATTATATTAATAAATTCAGTCATAGCGGAAGAAAAGTAACAGATTTATCCAGAATAAAAAAGTTGCTGCATTTAATAGGTGATCCTCAGAATAACTTAAAATTCGTACACATTGCCGGTACAAACGGTAAAGGATCTGTTTTGGAATATTGTTCAAATGCATTAATTAACGCCGGATATAAAACCGGACAATTTACTTCTCCGTATGTTAAAGAATATTGTGACAGAATACGAATAAATGGTCAGAATATTCCAAAAGAGAGAGTAGCAGAGTATTGCGAATGTATAAAAGAATATGCAGATAATTTATTTTTTTCTCAGTTTGAAATTACTTTTGCAATAGCTCTTCTTTATTTTAAAGAAGAAGCATGTGATATTATATTTCTTGAAGCAGGAATAGGAGGAGAACTTGATGCTACAAATATTATTAACACTCCGCTTGTATCGGTAATTACATCAATTTCCCTTGATCACACTCAGATACTAGGAAATACAATTGAAGAAATTACCAGACAGAAAATCGGAATTATTAAGGATAAGAGTCATGTTGTTTTATCAAATGATAATATAGATTCAGTAAAAAAGCTAACCTTAGAAAGAGCATCTGAGAAGGGGAGTATTTTAATTATTCCGGATGGTCGGCAATTACAGATAACCAAACTTAATTTAACCGAAACAGATTTTATATATAAAAATAAAGAGTATAAATTAAAAATGTGCGGAAGACACCAGATAACAAATGCACTTACTGCTATAGAAGTTTTAGAAATTTTAAATAATCAACAATATAAAATATCTTATAATAATGTATATTATTCCTTGTCATCCACATCTGTAGAACTGCGAATTGAAGTAGTTAAATATGATCCGCTTGTGATTATAGACGGCGGACATAATATTGCCGGTATAGATTCCCTTTGTGACATATTGAGAAACTGCGGAAAGAATAGTTTTATAGGATTAATAGGAATGGTTCAAGGAAAGTCAGCTGAATACGCAGCTAAGAAACTATCCGAAATTTTTGAATATGTTTTTTGTGCAGACAGTTTTATAGAAAATAGTATACCGGCTTATAAACTTTCTGATTATTTTAAAGCTAATAAATGTCCGTCAGAACATTATGATTACAAAGAGGCATTTCAAAAAGCATATGATTATACTGTTAAGCATTCTTCTGCATTAGTTGTTTGCGGATCTTTATATTTTTCATCTGCCATTAAAAATGAATTTTTTAATAAATAACTGAATTATAAGATTTAAGCCAAATGTTAACAATAAATAAATTGTCCTCATTATCAAATGTAATAATGCCTTTGTATTTTTTTACAATATCTTTAATAATAGTATCTTCAGATATACTGTTCATATATGTACTTGGATCAAACTTGTCATTATGTGTAAATGAAATAATAATACTTAAATTATAATTTTCATTTGTGATTTTTAAATCAATCTTCGATGCATTATTATCAGATGAACATTGATCTATTGTTTTGTCAAGAACAACGGATAAAATCGTCCCCATATCTTCTTCTGAAAAAAAATCTATTAGCTTTGTACAGTTTATATTTAATTTGATTTTTTTTCTATTACATTCCCGACGCTTTAATTCGGCGATAGAATTTATTAATGTACTTTCCGTATTAACCGTCATGAATTTTAAATCGGCTTCCTGTTTATTTTTTTGTTCATCATTTAGCGTGACTTCACAGTTATCTGATATTGTTTCCTCAGATGGTTTGTCAATTGTATTTGAAGTAATTTTAATCCGTCGTAACAGTATATATGAAATAATATTAGCAGAAACTAAAAATACAAAAATTATAGTAAAAAGCATACTGAAATTATTATTATTTTTTAGTGCATATTCAAACATCAGATTTCCGACAAATAATGTAATAAAAAATATAATCAATATGTATATAAATTCCTCTTTGGATAACTTATAATCATCTTTTCTAAATACTTTAATTATGATTGTGGTTACAATATAATATAAAAATTTAGTTATGAATAATATGAGCAGTCGAAAAATTCCTATAGAAGAAATTAGAACTTGAATATCTTCATTTAATATTTTACTAAATGAAAATAGAACTCCCGAATTTATTATCAATATTAAAAATATACTGGAAAAGGAAACAAAAATTTTTTTAAAATATGATCCTTGCATAAGTGTAAAGGAAAATAAAAGAGCAAAAATAAGTTGAATTATACCTATTACGGCATCAATTTGTAAGTATTGACTAAGCAGTATGTTATTTAAAACAGTTAATGTAAAAAATAATACATTTTTCTTAGATTTATTACTTATTGATTTAAATTCCAGAAAATTTACAATATAATGTGTAATCAAATAACATTCAACTAATGATGCTAAAAATTCAATAATAGTCCATATTGTATTAATCATATTAAACTTCCTTTCTATTATAATCTTTTATTTTTCTTTTAAATTCAGCATTTCTGTATTTGCTAAATGGAAGTACAATCATATTTGACATTGTAATATTTTTTGAATCAAAATTTAAAATATGCTTTATATTAACTAGATAACTTTTATGTATTCTCATAAAGCCAAATGGTTCTAATTGATTTTGGAGCGTATTTAAAGTTCCGGTAATATGAAACTTCTTGTTAACTGTATGTACTTCTATGTTATGTCCAAAAATTTCAAAAAAACATATTTCATTTAAATTAACTGGAATATTTATGTTACCTGTACGGCATATAAATGTATTACTGTTTTTGGTGCTTTGAAAAAATGAAAGTATGGCTTCCTTTAATTCATTGTTTAAATATCGCTTTCTTATAAATCTGTATGGTTGATATTTTAATACTTGAAAAACCAATTCATCATTATCAGAAATAAAAATTAATTTTGTTGTATTATTTGTTATTCTAATACAATTTGCAATTTGAATTCCTGTAATATCATTCATATCAGTATCAAGAAAAATAATATCAAATTTATTTTTATCTATAAGCAGTTCTGTGCCGTTAGTAAATATTGATATATTAACAGGAATATTTAATTTTTTAGACATTTCCAAAATCTTTTCTTTTATTAGAATGGATATATTAATCCTTTTATTTCCAATTGCTATATTCATACAAATTTTATCCTTATATTTTTTTATATTATAAAATCTATTTAATAAAAATTATATGATTTTATATGTATAAATTGTTAATTTTTATTTTATATTAGCAAATATTTCATAAAAATTAATATATATAAA
>CATKAZ010000094.1 GCA_949745795.1 uncultured Oscillospiraceae bacterium
ATATCATTAAACTAAAAACGATATTAAAGTTTTTGCCAAGCTTTTTATAATTTTGTTCTGCATTTTCAGTTTGCCTACCTGTCGAGCCTCATTAAATACGTATCATCAAACTAAAAACGATATTAAAGTTTTTGCCAAGTTTTTTATAATTTTGTTCTGCATTTTCAGTTTACCTACCTGTCAAACCTTATTAAATGCATATCATTAAACTAAAAACGATATTAAAGTTTTTGCCAAGCTTTTTTCAAAAAGCGGAAGTGTTGCATTGGGTTAACAAACTTGATAAAATAAAGCAAACAGGTTATAATTATACAAAAGCTGAATAAATTCTAATTCAAATTTAAAATAAGACGGCAGGTGGACATAATTAAAAAAGTTGAAATTTTTACAGATGGTGCATGCAGCGGAAATCCCGGTCCGGGCGGATACGGAGTAATCCTCCGATTCGGGGAACATATAAAGGAACTATCCGGCGGAGAGCATGAAACAACCAACAACCGCATGGAGCTTACAGGAGTTATTACCGGATTGTCCGCTTTAAAAGAGCCATGCGAGGTAACGCTCACTACCGACAGCAAATATGTAGTAGACAGTATTACAAAGGGATGGGTTTACGGCTGGCAGAAAAAGGGATGGATAAAATCAGATAAAAAACCGGCGCTCAATGTCGATCTGTGGAAACAGCTGCTGCCGCTTCTGGAAAAACATAAAGTTAATTTTGTCTGGGTAAAAGGACATGCCGGACATCCGGAAAATGAAAGATGTGATCAGCTGGCAGTCATTCAGCGTGATCTTAACGCATAAAAAGGAAGGGATTTTCAATGGAAAAAAGATTTGTGTATGCGGACAACGCCGCTACAACAAAGGTTTCAAAACCGGTGCTTGACGTTATGATGCCGTACTTTACCGAGGAATACGGCAACGCTTCCAGTATTTACACCCTTGGAAGAAACGCTAAAAAGGCACTTGAAACCGCAAGAGAAACCGTAGCCAAAACAATCGGTGCTGAAACCTCCGAAATATATTTTACCAGCTGCGGTTCGGAATCGGATAACTGGGCAATCCGTTCAGTATGCGAAAGACTTGCCGCAAAAGGCAAAAAACATATCATAACATCTGTTTTTGAACATCATGCCGTACTCCATACATGTCAGGCACTTGAAAAACTGGGTTTTGAAGTAACATACCTGCCCGTTTATGAAAACGGAATCGTTAAAACAGAAGACGTAAAAAATGCAATCCGTGAAGATACTGCACTTGTTACTATTATGTACGCTAACAATGAAATCGGAACAATTCAGCCTGTTGAAGAAATTGCCGCAGTATGCCGTGAAAAAGGCGTTTTGTTCCATACCGACGCAGTTCAGGCTATGGGACATGTGAAAATAGACGTTCATGCTCAGGGAATCGATATGCTGTCCCTTTCCGGCCATAAAATACATGCTCAGAAAGGAATCGGCGCGCTGTATGTGAGAAAAGGCATTCCTGTAACTAACCTTATTTTCGGCGGCGCTCAGGAAAGAAACAGACGTGCCGGAACCGAAAATCTCCCCGCAATCGTCGGTTTTGCAAAGGCAATGGAAATTGCAGGTAAAGATATTGAAAAAAGGGCAGAAAAAACAGCAAAACAGCGTGACAGACTTATTGAAGGCATTCTTAAGCTTCCCCGTACCAGATTAAACGGCGATCCTGTAAAACGCCTTCCGGGTACTGTTAATATTTCAATTGAAGGAGTCGAAGGCGAAAGTCTGCTCCTTATGCTGGACCTAAACGGAATCTGCGCTTCGTCAGGGTCTGCCTGCACTTCAGGCTCTCTTGATCCGTCACATGTTCTTTTGGCTCTGGGATTAAAACATGAAGTCGCTCACGGTTCTCTGCGTCTTTCCATCAATGACGAAACAACCGACGAGGATATCGACTATATTCTTGAGGTTGTACCGAAGGTAGTAAAAAGACTGAGAGATATGTCCCCCTTATGGGAAAGAATCTGTAATGAAGAAACGGTCTGATAAATAGTTGTAATTAGGAGGAATTTAAAATGTTATATAGTGAAAAAGTACTTGATCATTTTTCAAATCCGAGAAATGTCGGAGAAATCGAAAACGCAGACGGTATAGGAGAAGTCGGCAACGCTAAATGCGGGGATATAATGAAGATGTACGTAAAGGTTGATAACGGAATTATTTCCGATGTAAAGTTTAAAACTTTCGGCTGCGGTGCAGCAGTTGCAACATCTTCTATGGCAACCGAGCTTATAAAAGGCAAGTCTATAGACGATGCACTAAAGCTTACTAACAAAGCGGTTGTTGAGGCTTTGGACGGACTTCCGGCTGTAAAGCTGCATTGCTCCGTACTCGCCGAACAGGCTATAAAATCCGCTCTTGCCGACTACTACACAAAACAAGGTATTGATCCGACTCCTATTGTGGGTGAAATCGGCGAATGCGAGGAATGTCACCATTGACTGAAAGCCGTCCGTAAAGGACGGCTCTTACTTTATCTGCGTAAATTTAACGAAAAATAAAATCACTTGACACAAATGCCTGGATTGTATATAATTAAAGGGAATAACCTAAGAAAATAAAAATAATTACAGAGGTGCAGAACAAATGAAATTAAAGAGATTATTTACAATTTTACTCGCAATTACAACGCTGGGCAGCGCCGCAGCCTGCAACGGAGAAAAGAGCTCCGAAAAAAGCGAAAATGCATCCGATGAAAGTACAGCGGAAACTTCCGCAGCTGAAGAATCTACCGATATTGACGGACAAACCGTTTACTGGCTTTCCGACTACGATTTGAATCCTGCCGGCGGAAACAGCAGAAGCATCGCTCTTACTCTTTTTGAAGACGTATACGGCGCTAAGATCGAATGGATCCCGACAACCGAAGAAAAAAAATACGAAGATCTTGAAAAACGTGTACTGGGCGGAGAGCCTGTGGATATGTTCCCGTATGATCCGTCCGCACTGCCGCAGGGTACTGTCAAGAATCTGTTCCAGCCTCTTGACGACTATATAGACTTTAATAATGAACTGTGGTCAGGCACAAAAGACCTTGCAGATAAGCTGGCTGTAAACGGAAATCATTATGCTGTGCCTGCCGGAATAACAAATCCGATTTGCCTTATTTACAGCAGAAAAATGATTAAAGATGAAAAATTCGACGATCCCTATGAATTATATAAAAAAGGCGAATGGACTTACGATAAAATGCTTGAAATGATGGAAAGCTTCACTTCAGGCAGCAGCTCGGCATACGGCTGCGCAGGAGCATGGATGGGTCAGGGAATAATGCAGTCCGCCGGACAGTCCTTTGTGAATTATGACGGTTCAAAATTTACCAATAATATGGAAAATGAAAAACTTGCCGAAGCCGGCAAAATACTTGATAAAATCAGCGGTCTATATGATGATTCATGGTACAGCTACTTCCCTGATGACGAATCTCTGCTTTTCTTAGGCATTGCTCCATGGGCATTGGCTGAATCAAACGCTAAAAATCCGGACGCAGACTTGTTTATGGTACCGTTCCCTAAAATGTCTGATTCCGACGAATACTATATGACAGCGGATATCTCCGCAAAAATGCTTGCCGCAAATTCCGACAAGGGCGAAGCAGTAGCAAAGTACATAGAATGTGAAAGAATTGCAGCAACAGAGGAAAAATACACAAAAGCCTCTAAAGAACAGGCTCTTGAACCTATTAAAGACAATACAGGCGAAACAACAGGCTTTATAACAGAAGAACAATACGACCTCTGGCAGGATATTATAAGCTGTAACAATATTACTCCTGTTGTCGACTTAGGCTGCGGCATGGGCAGCGTTATGTACGGCGAAACTCTGAAATATGATACAAGAGGCATTATTAATAATCTTTACAATGCCGTTATCAACGGATATTCCGACGCTCCGTCAACTTGGGAAGAACTATGCGGATCATTAAAATCAACCGCCGATAAGGAAATCGAAAAATATAATTGACTCTTTTCAAAGCATCCGCAAGATAATACTTGAAAAAATTTATTAAAACACTTGATTTTTGAGGAATATTGTGGTATAATACTAAGTAGTATGTATAAAGTAAGCTAAAGACCGGAAACTTCCGGTCTTTCTTACGTATATAGGAGATATTTATTATGAAAATAAAAAAATTCGGGGCAACCGAACAATTGGTTTACGACCTTGCAAAACCTATTGCCGATGAAAAAAATCTTCAAATGTGGGATGTAAGATTTGAAAAGGAAGGCGCTTCATGGTACCTGAGAGTATTTATTGACAAGGAATCAGGTATTACTATTGACGACTGCGAGGCTTTAAGCCGTCCTTTAAGCGATCTTCTGGACGAAAAAGACCCTATTAAACAGGGGTATTTTCTTGAAGTCGGCTCTGCCGGACTTGAAAGGGAGCTGTTAAGACAGTCTCATTTTGAAACAAGCATCGGTAAACTTGTAAAAATAAAAATGATAAGACCTATTGAAGGAGTCAGGGACTTTATTGCCGAGCTTTCTGCTTTTGATAAGGAAAAAGTCGTACTTTCCTTTCCGGTAAATTCCGGAGATGACGGCGGAGGAACAAAAGAAATTCCTCTGGCGGATATCGCACATATAAAGTTATACGATGATTTTAATAATTATTTATAATAAACGGAGGAATAAACAGAAATGAACAACGGTTTTTTTGAGGCGCTCTCCCTTTTGGGAAGCGAAAACAGTGTTGATACCGAAATAATTGTGGAAAAAGTTAAGTCGGCACTGCTGAAAGCAATCAGAAAGGCTTATCCGGACTGCGAAGACAATATACGCGTTGATATTGATCCTAAAACTAAAAAATTCGATATGTTTCTTATCAAAACAGTAGTGGATGACGAACCTATCGATTACAATGAAATCAATATCGACGAAGCAAGAACTATTGACCCCGCAGCATATGTCGGAGGAACAGTTGACTATCCTCTGGACGCCGGGAAATTCGGCAGAGCAGCTGCACAGTCTGCAAAACAGTCTATCAAGGGTGATCTTAGAGAAATCAACCGTGAAAACATACTCAGTCAGTTTCAGGATAAGGAAAATGAATGTATTACCGCAACTGTTTCACAGGTTGAACCGGGAAGCGGAACAGTAACCGTAATTTACGATAAGACCGAGCTTTATCTTTTCAGAAACGAACAAATTCCGGGAGAACGCTTTAAGGAAGGCGACAAAATAAAGGTTTATGTCACAGGTATTGCAAACAGAGCTAAAAAGCCTATCATAAAAATTTCAAGAGCACATAGGGATTTGGTAAAAAGATTATTTGAGCTTGAAGTTCCCGAAATATATGACGGGATTGTGGAAATCAAATCCATATCAAGAGAAGCCGGGGCAAGAACAAAAATTGCGGTATGTTCAAGAGATGAAAATGTCGATGCCGTGGGGGCATGTATAGGTCCGAAGAGAACAAGAATACAGGCAATTGTCGATGAGCTTAACGGCGAAAAAATTGATATTATTACTTACAGCGAAGATCCGGCTGAATTTGTTGCAAGAGCTCTCGCACCTGCTAAGGTTCTGAAAGTTGATGTATCCGAAGGAGAATTAAAGGAATGCTCTGTAACGGTTCCTAATGATCAGCTCTCATTGGCTATCGGTAACAGAGGTCAGAATGCAAAGCTTGCAGCAAAGCTTACAGGATATAAAATAGATATAAATCCTGAAATTGAAATTGCAGGCAAGGCATCAAATACCGAACCCGCTGCCGAATAATATACATTAGGGTGAAGAAGCTTTATGAAAACAAAAAAAATACCACTTAGAATGTGTCTCGGCTGCGGCGAAATGAAGCCGAAAAAAGAAATGATAAGAATAGTCAAATCGTCCGAAGGAAATATTTCCCTTGACTTTACAGGGAAAAAATCCGGAAGAGGCGCTTATATCTGCCGCAATACAGAATGCTTTCAAAAAGCAAGAAAAGCAAGAAGATTTGAAAAAAGTCTTTCCTGTAAAATCGACGACAGTGTTTATGAGGTTATGGAAAATGAACTCACATCAGAAAACAATTAATCTGCTGTCAATATGCCGTAAGGCAGGCAGACTTGTAATCGGATTTGACGCAGTAAAAGACGCTGTTATAAAAGGCGATGTATCATGTGTTCTCGTAACTGAAAACATTTCACCAAAAACTCTTAAAGAAATTAAATTTTTCTGCGGCAATTCAAATACAGATATTGTCGGTATCGATACTAATTCCGATGAAATGTTTAATTTACTGAGGAAAAAAGTCGTGGTGGCTGCTGTTACTGACTTGGGATTCGGAAAAAAATTCACGGAACTAGGCAGACTTGTTGAAAAAAATTCAGCAGAAAAAGACAACTGTAAACCGTAAGGTTTTGCATTTATATAGATAAAACAATTAATAATAGGAGGGTTTCGCCTATGACGAAAAAGATAAAACTTACTGAAGCTGCTAAAGACCTTAAAGTTGAAAATCAGGAGCTTATAGACCTGATGGAAAAATATGACGGTACAAAAAGAAAAAATACTACAGCTCTTTCAAACGAAGAAATGAACTATATACTGGAACATTATTCCCAGAACAATCAAGTTGAAAGCTTTAACGATTATTTTGAATCTAAAAACAAACCAATCGTAACCGCTGAAGAAAAGCCGGCTGAAAAAATTAAAAAACCTGCCGCTAAAAAGGAAAAAACCAAAACAGAAAAAGCAGTTAAAAAATCAGAAAATAAAAAGACAGAATCTACGCAAAAGGAGCAAATCAAATCGGCTGAAATCAAAAAAGAAACCGCTGCCGCTCCTAAACCTGAAAAGCAAGCGGAAGAAAAAACTGCCGCAGAAAAAAAAGCCGACAAATTCAAAAGACCGGAAAATCCGGTTTCTAATAAAAAACAGCCAAAGCAGCAGCCGAAAGCACAGAAACACGGCGAAAAGCAAAAAATCGGTACCGCTATGTCTATGACTGTCGAAACAACAACCGAAAGTAACAGAAGAACTGTCGATACAAGAGGTTCATATGTAAATCTTGATAAGTATAACGAAAGATATGAACAG
Source organism: uncultured Oscillospiraceae bacterium (assembly GCA_949745795.1). Classification (GTDB taxonomy): domain Bacteria; phylum Bacillota; class Clostridia; order Oscillospirales; family Ruminococcaceae; genus Porcipelethomonas. Next base: position 7,049 of record CATKAZ010000094.1, read on the forward strand.
ATCGCTCCTGCAAATAAACATAAGGACAATTATTCAAAGAAACAAAAAATCAATCAAAAGTCTGCTCAGAGAAATAAAAACAGATTCTCAAACAAAAGAGAAACAGAAGCTGAAAAGCTGCGCCGTCTTGAACTGGAAAGAGCAAGAAAACAGCAGCTTAAGGTACTGATTCCCGATGAAATTACCGTAGGTGAACTTGCCGCAAGACTTAAAGCTACAGCTACAGACGTAATTAAAAAGCTTATGGGTCTGGGCGTTATGGCAACAATTAACGAGGTTATCGACTTTGACACCGCAGCACTTGTTGCCGATGAAATGGGCGCTAAGGTTGAAAAGGAAGTTATCGTTACAATCGAAGAACGTCTTATTGACGACAGTGAGGACGACAGCGCAAATACAGAGGAAAGAAGTCCTGTAGTTGTCGTTATGGGACACGTTGACCACGGTAAAACTTCACTTCTTGACCGAATCAGACACGCAAATGTAACAGCCTCTGAAGCAGGCGGTATTACTCAGCATATCGGTGCATATCAGGTTAAGGTTCAGGATAAAACGATCACATTCCTCGATACTCCGGGACACGAAGCGTTTACTTCCATGAGAGCCAGAGGCGCTGACATTACTGATATCGCAATACTTGTTGTTGCGGCTGATGACGGTATCATGCCTCAGACTATAGAATCCATAAATCACGCTAAAGCGGCAAATGTTTCAATTGTCGTTGCCGTTAACAAAATGGATAAGGAAGGCGCAAATGTTGACAGAGTAAAACAGGAGCTTACCGAACACGGTTTGGTTGTTGAAGAATGGGGCGGCGACATTATGTGCGTTCCCGTTTCGGCAAAGACAGGAGAAGGTATTGACGAGCTTCTTGAAGACGTTCTGCTTATCGCCGAAATGAAAGAACTGAAAGCAAATCCCGACAGACTTGCCAAGGGTGCTGTTATTGAAGCAAGACTTGATAAGGGCAGAGGTCCTGTTGCAACACTGCTGGTACAAAACGGTACTCTTAAAACAGGCGACGTTATTATTGCCGGAACTGCTGTAGGTAAAGTTCGTGTAATGACAGATCATAACGGCAATAAAATAGATTCTGCCGGTCCGTCCGTTCCGGTTGAAATTACAGGTCTTGCAGAAGTTCCGAGTGCAGGAGATACATTCAACGCAGTTGAAGACGAAAAGCTTGCTAAGGAACTTGTTGAACAGAGAAAGCATGAAGCAAAGCAGGAACAGTTCAAGGCAGTACAGAAAGTTACTCTTGACAATCTGTTCAGTCAGATTGCCCAGGGCGATGTTAAAGAGCTTCCTATTATTGTAAAAGCTGACGTTCAGGGTTCTGTTGAAGCTGTTAAGCAATCTCTCGAAAAGCTTTCTAACGAAGAGGTAAGAGTAAAGGTTATCCACGGAGGCGTAGGCGCTGTTTCGGAAGGCGATGTTATGCTGGCTTCCGCTTCAAACGCTATTATTGTCGGATTTAACGTTCGTCCTGATCCTGTTGCCGAAGAAAGCGCTAAGCGTGACGGAGTTGATATAAGACTTTACAGAATCATTTATGATGCAATTGAAGAAATCACAACAGCTATGAAGGGTATGTTAGCTCCTAAATTCAGAGAAGTTATTTTGGGTAAGGCCGAAGTAAGACAGGTTTATAAAATTTCAAATGTCGGCGCAGTTGCCGGATCATATATTATAGACGGTAAAATCACAAGAAATTGTGAAATCAGAGTAGTACGTGACGGTATAGTCGTTGCAGAAGATAAAATCGATTCTCTCAAGAGATTCAAGGATGACGCAAAGGAAGTAGCTAAGGGCTATGAATGCGGAATCAGTCTTGAAAGATTTGCAGATATAAAAGAAGGCGATATCTTCGAAGGATTTATTATGGAGGAATATACCGAATAATAAAAATCGATATTGCCGTAATTTTCGGGAATACTAAATCCTGCGGGATATCCGCATAAAGGAGATTCATATGTCAAGTTTTAAAGTTGGAAGAATGGGAGAGGACATAAAAAGAGAGCTTACAGCAATTTTTCGGGAGCTTAAAGACCCCAGAATTGCTGAGTTCATAACTATTGTAAGAGTGGATCTGTCAAATGATCTTTCACACTGCAAGGTTTATATTTCCTGCTTTGACGGCATTGAAAAGGCAAAAGAATCCGTTAAGGGACTTACAAGTGCATCCGGATTTATAAAACGGGAGCTTTTTCACAGGCTTCCTATGAGAAAAAGTCCGGAGCTTAAGTTCATAGCAGACGATTCCATTGCACACAGTGCTGAAATTAATGAAAAGCTTAGAGGAATTTGATAACTTAACAAGATCATAAAAGGGAGTGAAATCCGGCAAGAATCGGAGGAGACTTATGAAAATAGATTTTAATGAAACTGCCGAAATACTAAAAAACTGTGATGACGCTTATATACTGATTCACCAAAGCCCGGACGGTGACTGTACAGGCTCCGGAACGGCTCTTTACCACATTCTTAAATATCTGGGCAAAAGAGTACGAGTGGTCTGCTCCGATGACATACCCGCAAGATATGCTTTTATGAGAACAGGTTACTATGACGAAGAATTTGAGCCGAAATTTATAATGGCAGCCGATGTTGCCGATATAAATCTTCTGGGAAAATACAAGGATATTTACGGAGATAAAATCAATCTCTGTATTGACCATCATATATCAAATACCGATTATGCCGAAAAAACTCTTCTATGTCCGGATTCCTCCGCAACCTGCGAAGTAGTTTACGAGCTTATAAAAATTCTCAACATTCCCCTGACGGAAGATATAACAAAGTGTATCTATACAGGTATCGCTACGGATACAGGCTGCTTCAAGTATGAAAATACAACGGCCAGATGTCATGAAATAGCTGCAGAGCTTAAGCGAAACTGTCCTGTAAATTTTGCATGGATTAATCGTGAAATGTTTGATGTTAAAAGTAAAGGCAGACTTAAAATCGAACGTGCCGTTACGGATATTATGGAATATTATTTAAATGATAAGCTGACAATGATATGCGTCACCAGCGACATTTTAAATGAAATGAAGGTCGATGCATCCGAGCTTGAAGGTATAGCCGGAATTCCTCTTCAGGTTGAAGGGGTTGAAGTAGGTGTTACAATAAAGCAAAAAGACGAAAACAGCTATAAAATTTCCATGCGTTCGGCAAATGAAGTAAATGTATCGGAAATTTGCGCTTCTTTGGGCGGAGGCGGTCATGTAAAAGCTGCCGGATGCCTGCTGCACGGTACACTTGATGAAGTAAAAAAGCAGATTATCGATGCTGCCGCAAAGGGAATGAAGCTATGTTAAACGGTATAATCTGCATCAACAAGCCTGAAGGCTTCACCTCTTTTGACGTTATTGCTAAACTCCGAGGAATACTTAAAATGAAAAAACTGGGACACTCCGGAACTCTTGATCCTATGGCTACAGGAGTACTCCCTGTTTTTGCCGGAAACGCTACAAAAGCAATAAGTATTCTTCCCGATACGGATAAAAGCTACCTTGCAGGATTTAAACTGGGTATTGTTACCGATACAGAAGATATTACGGGAAAAGTTATTAAAGAATATCCGTTTTCAGTCAGCTTAGAGGAAATCGAAAAAACCGCTGAAGCCTTCCAAGGAAATATTACTCAAATACCGCCTATGTACTCTGCGGTGTCAATAGGCGGAAAACGCCTTTACGACCTTGCAAGAAAAGGAATAGAAATAGACAGACCATCCCGTGAAATAACGGTTTCCGAATTTAAAATCTGTGATTTTGACGGGAAAACAGGCGAAGGACATATTAACATAGCCTGTTCAAAAGGTACTTATGTGCGAACACTCATTCATGATATGGGACAGAAGCTTGGCTGCGGAGCAGTAATGACAAGTCTTGTAAGAACAAAAGCCAACGGTTTCTCCCTTGAAGATTGTTTTACACTTGAGGAAATCGAAAAGCTACGAGATGAAAACAACCTTGATTCTGCGGTAAAAAGCGCTGAAAAGCTGTTTTCTGCACTGCCCTCCTTAACCCTGAACAGTAAAAAAACTCAAATGTACAAAAACGGCGTTAAGCTAAGGCTCAGCGAGCTTGACGGTTTTGACGGAAAAGACCGGTACAGGATTTATTCCGCTGAAAAGAATTTTCTGGGGATTGCTCAAACAGACAGGGAAAATAACATTTTAAGGGTATTAAAAAACCTCGGTCAGGAGAGTGACGCTTAAATGACGGTTATTACCGAAAACAGTATTGCCAAACCGACCGCCGTTGCCTTGGGAATATTTGACGGAGTTCATGACGGGCATAAGCTGATAATCTCAAAAACTGTTAGGTGCTGCGAAAACGGACTTGTTCCGGCAGTGTTTACATTTAACGTGGAATCCATAGCGCAAAAACACGGGAAAGAATACGAATATATTTTCAGTGAAAGCTACAAGCGCAAAATACTTGAAAATATGGGCGTAAAATATACTTATTCTCCCGCAATGAATGAAATCTGCCAAATGCACGGCGAAGAGTTTGCTTACCGCATACTTCGCAGGAAAATGTATGCTAAAAAAGTCGTTTGCGGTGAAAATTTTCGTTTTGGAAAAAATGCGGCATGGGGTGTAAAAGAGCTTTTGAAATTCGGTGAAGAATACGGATTTGAAGTTATCTCCGAAAGTCTTTCGGGAGAAAACGGTACTGCTTATTCTTCTGAATATTTCAGAAGAATGCTGAAAGAAGGCAAGGTAGACAAGCTTTATACTCTGGGTATGGGAAAGTACGCCGTTTGTTCAGAGGTTGTAAACGGAAACCGTATCGGCCGAACTCTTGACTTCCCTACTATTAATCAGCCGTTCGGAGAAAAACAGCTCGTGCCTAAAAGAGGTGTTTACAGTACGGTTACCCTTATCGGCAATAAAACTTATGATTCTGTAACAAACATCGGAGTCAAGCCGACCGTTGAAAAGGACATAAAGCCTCTTGCGGAAACTCATATACTTGACTTCAGCGGCGATTTGTACGGAAAAGAAATTGAAGTAAGATTTAATAAATATATCAGAGATGAAAAAAAATTCAGCTCTCTTGATGAACTTAAAATTCAGATAAAAAAAGACATCGAATATGTCAGAAAGCAGTCGGAAACGCCCGAACTGTATTAACTTTATAGAAAGGATTGAATTTAAATGTCAGACGCAAAAAAAGTCAGAACCAGATTTGCGCCAAGTCCTACGGGATATATGCATATAGGAAATCTGAGAACAGCACTTTATACTTATCTTATTGCAAAGAAAAATAACGGCAGCTTCATTCTGAGAATCGAGGATACCGACCAGGAAAGATACGTTGAAGGAGCTGTTGACGTTATTTACAGTACCTTAAAAAAAGCGGGGCTAAAATGGGACGAAGGACCGGACGTAGGCGGCGAATACGGACCTTACGTTCAGTCGGAGAGAATGGGAATGTTCAAGGACTACGCTTTAAAGCTTGTTGAAAGCGGTCACGCATATTACTGCTTCTGCGATAAGGACAGACTTGACGAAGTAAGAAAAATTCAGGAGGCTTCCCATATTGCTCCTATGTATGACAGACATTGCCGCAATCTTTCAAAGGAAGAAGTTGAAGAAAAGCTTGCTGCCGGAGTGCCTTATGTTATAAGACAGAAAATGCCCCTTGAAGGTACTACAACATTCCATGATGAGATTTACGGCGACATTACAGTTGAAAATTCAACCCTTGACGACCAAATACTAATTAAAACAGACGGTATGCCGACTTACAACTTTGCAAACGTTGTAGACGACCATACCATGGGAATAACTCACGTTGTAAGAGGAAACGAGTATCTTTCCTCAGCGCCTAAATACAACCTGCTTTACGAAGCGTTCGGCTGGGACATACCCGTTTACATTCACTGCTCCCCTGTTATGAAGTACCAGACTACAAAGCTTTCCAAGAGAAACGGCGACGCATCATTTGAAGATATAATTGCCAAGGGATTTCTTCCGGAAGCAGTCGTAAACTTTATCGCACTCCTAGGCTGGGCGCCGAAGGGCGAAGAAGAAATTTTCACACTTGACGAGCTTGCCGAACATTTCGACGTAAGCGGAATCTCAAAATCTCCGGCGATATTTGACCCGGTAAAGCTCAGAGCAGTAAATGCGGCACATATTAAGAAAATGACTCCGGAAACGTTTTTAGAGCATGTTACTCCTTATATAAGACAATCCGTAAAAAGAGAAGATATAGATCTTCCTCTGCTGGCATCAATACTTCAGACAAGAACCGAAGTTTTTAATGACGTTCCCGAAATGGTTGATTTTATTGATGAACTCCCAGAATATGATAATAATATGTATTGTCATAAAAAAATGAAAACAAATGAAGAAACCTCCCTTGAGGCATTAAAGGCTGTTCTTCCTGTTCTGGAGGCTCTTGAGGACTGGAACGCTGAAAGTATTCACAAAGCGCTCTTTGACCTTATCGCAAAGCTTGAAGTTAAAAACGGCTGGCTCCTGTGGCCTGTACGTACTGCTGTTTCAGGCAAACAGTTTACACCGGGAGGCGGCGTAGAACTTTGCGCTGTTTTAGGTAAAGAAGACTCCTTAGCCAGAATCCGTAAAGGTATAGAAAAGCTTTCATAATGTTTTCACTGTGCTGTCACATTAAATTATTATAATTATAATCTGCGGATAATCCGCATAATAAAGGAGGTTACACTTTAAAATGATAGAAGTTAGGAATCTCACTAAGCACTATGGTGATAAAAAAGCTGTAAATGATATCAGTTTTACAATTGAAGACGGTGAAATTCTCGGATTTTTAGGTCCTAACGGCGCCGGAAAATCAACAACAATGAATATGCTTACAGGTTATATTTCATCAACTTCCGGAACAGTATTGATCAATGGAATCGATATTCTTGACGATCCTATAAAAGCTAAATCAAATATAGGCTATCTACCGGAAATACCGCCTCTTTACATTGATATGACCGTTAAGGCTTATCTTAATTTTATTTTTGATTTAAAAAAATGCAAACTGCCCAGAAAAGAACATTTATCCAATATCTGTGAGCTATGCAAGGTTACAGACGTTAAAGACCGAATAATTAAGCATCTTTCAAAGGGCTACAAGCAGCGTGTGGGACTGGCTCAGGCATTGATCGGAAATCCGCCGGTTTTAGTACTTGATGAACCAACGGTAGGTTTAGATCCAAAGCAGATTATTGAAATCCGTAATCTTATAAAAAAACTCGGAAGAACTCATACTGTAATACTTTCATCTCACATACTTTCGGAAATTCAGGCCGTATGCGACAGGGTTATTATTATAAATAAAGGCGAAATCGCAGCAGATGACACAGCAGACAGTCTTTCAAAGAAAATTTCAGCCGATCATCGTCTTATAGTCCGAATTGAAGGAAAAAAAGACGAAGTTCTTTATGAGCTTAGAAAAATTCCCGGTATAAAATACGTCAGAGCAGATATGGAACGTGAACCGGGAGTTTACGAATACGAAATGGAAGCCGAGGAAGATAAGGATCTTCGACGTGAAGTAAATAAGATTGTTCAGGAACATGGCTGGCCTATTCTGCTTATGAAATCAAGCGAGCTTACTCTCGAAGATGTTTTCCTTAAGATTACAATGGGCGAAGGCGTCGAATCTCATCTGAACAAACTTAAAGGAACGGACGGAGGTAAAAAGCAATGAGTGCAATTTTCAGACGAGAGCTTGGAGCATTTTTCACATCAGGTATAGCCTATGTATTTTTGGCTGTGTTCTATCTTTTAGCCGGAGTATTCTTCAATATGTATACTTTATCAACAAGTACAGCCGATATGTCGGGAATGTTTTCAATGCTTTTTGCAGTAATAATTTTTCTGATTCCTATTCTTACAATGAAATCCTTCAGCGAAGAAAAAAAGCAGAAAACCGAACAGGGACTCCTTACAGCTCCTGTAGGACTCGGCGGAATAGTTCTCGGCAAATACTTTGCAACAATTATAATGTACATATGCGGAGTAAGTATCGTATTGATTTATGCTCTTATTTTAAGTTATTTCGGTTCTGTTGACTGGGGAATCCTGTTTTCAAATTATCTTGCTCTCATTCTTTTGGGAGCTGCATTTATCGCAATCGGAATGTTTATTTCCTCACTGACAGAAAATCAAGTAGTTGCGGCAGTAGGCAGCATTTGCAGTTTGTTGTTTTTATGCCTGATAGATATTCTGACGAATTATATAAGCATTGATTTTATAACAGATATTTTAAATTCACTTTCATTCTATACAAAATACTATGAATTTACATGCGGAATATTCAATCTTTCAAGCGTACTGTTCTATATCAGTACTGCTGTAATATTCAATTTCCTGACTGTCAGGGTATTTGAAAAGAGACGCTGGAGTTAAGGAGGATAACAAAATATGAGTAACGAAACAGCTAAAGAACCAAAGGAAAAAAAGCCTTTTAATAAAAAGAAGCTGAAATACGGTTCTGTCGCAACTGTAATAACAGTAGTATTTATTGCCGTTATTGTCTTTATAAATCTGATCGCAGGTATTCTCACAGAAAGAAACGGTCTGAAGCTTGATCTGACACCGGAAAAATACTATGACATTTCACAGCAGACTATCGATTATGTAAAATCCATAGATAAAGATGTTGAAATCGCAGTTTTTGATAACGAATCATATTATCACAGTGATACATATTATAAAATGGTTTTGGAAACCTTAAATAAATTTGTTCAGTATTCCGATCATATTACTTATAATTTCTATGATACAACAAAAGATCCGGACGCAGTAAATAAATTTGCCGCTAACTATAACGGTTCAATCTCAATGGGTAATATTGTCGTTGCCGCCGGAGACAGAGTCAAAGTACTTTCAGTGGCACAGGAGCTATTTGCTTACACTGCAAATTCATATTACGGTACTTCGTCACTTTCCGGTTATAAGGGAGAACAAGAGCTTTTATCAGCTCTTATGAACGTTACAGATGCAAATCCTAAAACGGCAGCGTTTATTGAAAAATATAACAGTGAGGCAATTTATTCTGCCGAAGCAGCATATGCCATAGCTTCACTTAAACAGCTTATGAGCAAAAACGGATATAACATTGCGTCAGTTGATATTATTTCAGACGAAATTTCACCTGATGATTACGATCTTGTGATACTTCCTGCACCTGTAAACGATATTACAGATGACGGTATAACGAAACTTGAGAATTATCTGTATAATAACGGAAACTTAGATACAAATATGGTTTATATTGCAGATACAACACAGCGTAAAACACCAAAAATAGATGAATTTCTTGAAATATGGGGAATTGCAGTAGGAGGAAATCAGGTCATTGAATCCGATAACAGCAAAATTCAGCAGATTAAAGTTGTAAGAAATACATTAGGCCGTTATCAAGATGCAAAAGCTCCTATAGTTTCGGTTTCCGATGAAACCTTCAGCGAAGGACTTTCCAATACAAAGCTGCCGATTGTAGCTCCGGCCACAAGAAATATCAATCTTCTTTTCGATGCCAATGTGGATAGAAATACCACTGCACTTCTTTCAAGTTCAGATTCATCGGTTCTGTATCCGCTGAACCTCAGCGAAGCAGAAAGCATACAGTTGGATCTTGACGACGAATCTTCAAATTCGGAAAAAACTACCGAGGCAAGCGAACCAACAGAAGAATTTGATCCCGAAAACGCTGAACGTTCTTCAAATGCGGTTATGGCTTTGGCCGTAAAAACCAATACTGACTCCCAAAAGGTAACTCATACAAATAATTTGCTTGTAATCGGCGGAGCTTCTATGCTTGATCCGGTTATTACATCTTCATCAACCTTTAATAATGCAGAATTTATTTTAAATTCTATCAATAAAATCTGCGGAAAGGAAAACACAGTAATTATTGCAGAAAAGAATCTTGGTTCCGAAACAATTGATATTACGGTTTCACAGGTATCTGCAATAAGAAGCTTTGTAATTTATGTTATTCCTATTATAGTGGTTATTTGCGGTGTCATTGTATTTATAAGGAGAAGAAACCGATGAAAAAAAATATCAAAGCTGTTCTGGCATGTACTGCTGCGTTAGTAATTGTCGGAGGCGGATATGCAGTTCTAAAACTTACAGAAACTGATGAAAATAATAAAAATTCCTCTTCTTTAACTGTTTCCGATAATTCTATATCTGTCCCCACAGAATTGTTCGGTTTTGAAAAAGCTGATATAATATCAGTTACCGCAGAAAATAACGGCGGCGGATTTGAAGCTGTTCCTGACGGTAAACCGGCAGAAGACGGTACAATAATGTTTACTGTTAAAGGTCTTGAGGATTTGGACATTAATTATACCTTGACTTCATCAATTTTAAACAGCTCCGCAGCTTTGTCGTCGGAATCAACTGTAGAAGAAAATGCATCGGATACGGAAAAATACGGTTTAACTAATCCACAGGCAAAAGTTACCGTTAAATCTAAAGCCGAAACCAAAACATTGCTTATAGGAAATGAATCTCCGGAAAGCGGTAAAACATATTGTATGATAGACGGTGAAAAAACCGTTTACTTAGTTGCTACTTCAAATGTCAGCGTATTTGCCAATTCGGCAGAGTCCTTTATTTCGACAACACTTCTCGCAAGTGCGGCAGACGGCAGCAATCCCACAGTTGATAACATATCCGTAAATCGTACCGATTTGGATTATGATATTGTTTTGGAATATGATAAGTCAACTGACGATGACGATACAAAAAGCGGTACTCTTTCGACCCATTATATGACAGAGCCTGTATTCGCATATCTTGACGTTGAAAAATCACAGGACGCAGTTAACGGATTTTTCGGACTCAGCGCTTATTCGGTAATAGCCGCACACCCGTCTGAAACAGAGATAAAAACAGCGGGACTTGACGCTCCTTTCTGCACAGTCCAAATGAAAACTCAGGACGGTGACAGCTATACGTTAAAGCTCGGCAATGAAATGGAGATTGACGGTGTAAAATATTATCCGGCTATGTTTAATGACAATGACGTAATATACGCTGTCAGCAAGGAAAATTTGTGCTGGGCAGATTTACAGCCCGGAGATATTACTTCAAAAATGGTTTTCGGTACTCTCGTATGGGATATCGGCAAGCTTGATATAAGCGTTCAAGACGGTGAAACAGTAAGCTTTACAGGCAGCGGCAGTTCCGAAGATGATTATAAGTCTGCTAAAAACGGTAAGCCTTGCGATACGGAAAGATTCCGTACTTTCTATACATTCCTGCTTAAAACATCAGCTGAAGAATTTGTTATAGACGAACAGCCGCAGGGAGAACCTAAAGTTACTGTTTATCTTGAAACTCAAAACGGAAAAACAAAACAGACCGTTGAATTTTATAAAGCCGACGGCAAAAAAACACTTATCAGTGTCAATGGCGTACCATGCTTCAAGTGCCGTACCGCATATGTTGATTTGCTGATTGAAAATCTGTCAAAATTCGATACAAGCGAAGAATTTATCATGAACTGGTAACCTTATTTGACAAAAAAGACATAAGAAATATGATAAAATTAAAATAATGTATTCAAAAGGAGGGTAACAATGGAGAAAGGATTTTTTACATACAAGGGGTTTCCTCTTGTTAGACACGAAGATGTGATTTATTACGGTAATATGTCAGATGACTATGTTGTAATGCTGAAAATTTTAAATAAAAGGAAAGTTAATGATATAGATATCGCAAGTAAAATAAAGGTATATCAAATGTCTACCGACCTGACACTTCCGCCGAATAAGGCAGTAACAAAAACCAGCGAAAAAGAAAGTCTTTACGAAGCTCTGGATCTTGCTAACGCATGGCTTTTAAGAACAACAAAACATTAAAAAAAAGGACGCTTAAAAAGCGTCCTTACTTTTTTGAAAAAAAGTAAGCAAAAAACTTTTAATTCGTCTTTAGTACAATAGAACTTTTTTCATAAGGCTCGACAAGCAAGTAAACAGAAAATTGAAGAAAAAATTTGAAAAAAAGTAAGCAAAAAACTTTTAATTCGTCTTTAGTACAATAGAACTTTTTTCATAAGGCTCGACAGGCAAGTAAAAAGAAAATAGAATGTAAAAGACCTTATATTAAAGCCGACGCATGCCTTGTCACATGACAGCCCACGTTCACTGCCACAGGCAGACCTGCAATATGAGTCGGCGCCTGTTCTATATTTACGCACAAAGCAGTAATTCTGCCGCCGAACCCCTGCGGACCTATCCCCAGCTTATTTATTTCCTCAAGCATCTTGTCCTCCAGATCCTTGTAAAGCTTTTTGGGATTTCTAACAGCAGTGTCACGGCACAAAGCTTTTTTGGCAAGATAAGCGCAGTGTTCAAAATTACCGCCGATACCGACTCCTATTACCATAGGCGGACAGGGATTACTACCCGCCCTTGAAGCAGTTTCGGTAACAAATCCTATAATATCGTCAAGGGATGCCGACGGCGTAAACATTTTTACCGCCGACATATTTTCACTGCCAAAACCTTTTGGACAAACGTCGATTTTAACCTTATCCCCCGTTACTATTTTCGTATGTACAATAGGCGGCGTATTGTCACCGGTATTAACTCTTTCAAGAGGGTCACCCACAATTGAACATCTTAAATACCCTTCTGTATATCCTCTTGACACGCCCTTGTTAACAGCGTCTTCAAGACTTCCGCCTGTAAAATGAACGTCCTGACCGATCTCCATAAAGATTACAGCCATACCCGTATCCTGACAAATCGGAATATTTTCAGCTTTAGCGGCATTAATATTTGCTTTAAGGTCCTCAAATACTGCTTTTCCGGCAGGAGAAATTTCCAACTCGGCACAGCTTTGAATTTTATCTTCAAGACTTTTCGGTAAATGAATATTTGCCTCTATACATAAATCTCTTATGGTTTTTTCAACTTCGGATACATTAATTTCACGCATTTTTCAACAGTCTCCTTTTGTATTGTTTAAAACTTTGCCATTAATCATAACCAATTCAGGATCAATCATAATGTCAAGAGGATTTCCGCAGTAAAGCTGTAAATCAGCGTCCTTACCAACGGCAATTGAACCTGTTTTATCGTCGATTCCGGCAATTTCAGCAGCATTTATTGTTATTGCTTCCAGTGCGCTGTCGAGGTCCAGTCCGCCCTTTACTGCCATTGCGGCAGATGCGGGAAGATATTGAATCGGTATAACTGGGTGATCGGTGCAAATTGAAGTTTTAACCCCGTTTTTGACAAGCTCCGCTGTATTTTTAAGCTCCAGACCTTTCATTTCCGGCTTGCATCTATCGCATATAACAGGACCGGAAATAGCCGAAAGCTTTTCAGTGCCTAAAATATCCGCAATAAGATGTCCTTCCGTTGCGTGTACAAGCACAAGCTTTAAATCAAATTCCTTTGCGATCCTTACCGCCGTAAACATATCGTCAGCACGATGACAATGAAAATGAGCGGAAATCTCCCCTTTAAGCAACGGAATAAGCGCATGATTTTTAGAATCAAATTCAGGCATGTCATTATTTTCCTTATCGCTTTCATATGCTTCAATATCCGCAAGATAACGTTTAGCTTTAATTAGTCCCTCACGGATAAGAGCTGCCGTAGCCATTCTTGTAACAGGAGTTTCATCTCTGTCATTGTAAACTCTTTTTGGATTTTCACCTAGAGCAAATTTTATACCCACAGGTCTAATGAGCATATCGTCAGCACGTCTGCCATAGGTTTTTACGGCGATTATCTCACCGCCGCAGGGATTAGCGCTCCCCGGAGCAACAACAGCCGAGGTAATTCCTCTTTTGTATGCTTCTTCAAAGCATCTGTCCATAGGATTGATGCCGTCAATGGTTTTCATATGAGGAGTAAAGGGATCTGTAGCTTCATTACAGTCATCTCCCTCAAAGTCAATACCGTTTTCAATAATACCAAGATGAGTATGAGCGTCAATGAATCCCGGAATCAAAAGCTTTCCATGTCCGTCCAGATCATCAGCGGCAGCAGAATCCGGACTTCCCTCCTCAACAGCGGTAATTTTGCCGTTTTCAATTTCAATCCAGCCGTTTTTAATAAATTGTCCCTTTTCCATAGTTTTTATCTGCACATTATATATTTTCATAACTGTTCTCTCATTTCTTCAGTTTAAGTCTTTGAATTATATATTTTGAAATTTCCATAGGAGTACCTGTGCATTCTACACGCACTCCGGAATTATTCAAATATTTCGGATAACGTTCATTGTAAAGCTCCTCAAGCTGTTCTTTTGTACGGCTCGCGGCAATCGGTCTGTTAGAATCTCCTGAAATACGCTTATAGCATATTTCAAAAGGTGTGTCGAGAAACAGTACTGTACCGTTTTCTGCGGCATTTTTTCCGTTTTGTTCATTAAGCATTGCGCCGCCTCCGCATGAAACGATTCCTTTAAAGTTCCCCAGTTCAGTTATAAGGTCAGACTCCATTTTTCGGAAGTACTCCTCACCCTTGATTTTAAAAATTTCTGGTATTGTCATTCCTGCTTTTTTTACAATAAGCTCGTCCATATCACAGTATCCGCAGCCCAACAGCTTAGCAAGACTTTTACCGATAGTTGTTTTTCCGCAACCCATAAATCCGCATAAGAATATAGTCATAATTTCCTCCGAAAAAATCATTGAAAATCTTTATTAACGATTTCCACTGCTTCATTTATAATTTTGTCAATTTGTTCTTTTGTATAGCTGTCACCGTCCCAGATTTCATGTGCCGCAACCGCCTGCAAAACAAGCATAGACATACCGCCGACTGCTTTTATTCCTTTATTTTCCGCAATAGTAACAAGCTTTGTTTTGGTTGGATTGTAAATAGCGTCAAATACCGCACCGCAGTTTCCGATAACCTCTTCCGAAACAGGGCAAGCGTCGGATTTCGGGTACATGCCTACGGGAGTGGCATTTACAAGCAAGTCAAATTTTCCGGAAATTTGATTCATCAAAACGATTTTTACAGATATCTGAGGATACTTTTCTCCTATTTCTTTTTTAAGACAATCAGCCATATCCAGTGCTTCCGGAATAATTGCGATGGTAATATCTGCACCGTGACGTGCCGCCTCAATCGCCATCATTCTTCCTACTCCCCCGCAGCCTAAAAGCAAAACTTTTCCGCATAAAGTATTATCAGGTACGGAACGTAAAAAACCGTCGCAGTCTGTATTATACCCCGTAAGTACACCGTTTTTACTGCAAATACAGTTTACAGAATTATATCTTGAAGCGCTTTCGTCAAGCTTATCCGCAAATTCAATTACAGGTACTTTATGGGGGATTGTAACGTTCAGTCCCGTAACATTCCTTAAAAGTTCTGGCAGTTTTTCACTTAAATCCTCCGGAGCAATATCCTCCAGTGAATATTCAGCCTGTCGGCCTGCCTCCTCAAAGAGTCTTTTATGTATGAACGGAGACATAGAATGTCCCAGTGGGTGTCCTATTAAAGCGTATTTTTTCATTGTTTTTCCCCTTTCTCTTACTTTTTTGAAAAAAAGTAAGCAAAAAACTCCGCTTTTTGAAAAAAGCTTGGCAAA
>CATKAZ010000095.1 GCA_949745795.1 uncultured Oscillospiraceae bacterium
AGCCATCTTTGAAAAATCTTGCGGGATTAAGTAAATATCCCATTGAAGAAATCGGACAGGCTGTATCAGAAATTTCAAAAAGCATTTTTCTTGAAATTGGAAGTATTGTAAGAAGCACAAGGCATAATGCAATTGAAGAAATCAGGAGGAACAAACATAATGAAACAAGAGAAAATGATAGACGGAGTGAGACACGTTCTGAACCCCAAGACAGGGGAATATCTTCCGGATACGGAAATCTTAAAGGGATGGACGTACGTTCTGGAGGAGGAGAATTTTCTGTATTATCCGATTTATCTGAAGGAAGTGCCGATAGATCAGATATCGGATCAGGAAAGGAAAGAATTTCTGGAGATGATAGCGGAATCGGAGAGACAGTCGGCGGAGGAGAAAGAAGTACTGGGCTTCACGGAAGCGGAATTCGACATAGTGCCGGAGGAGATGAGGGAAAATTATTACAAGACGGCATTGGGATACTGGAAACCGATTCCGCAGGAACTGCTTCAGGAGATTCCTCATGGGAAGTACGTGACAATGCGCAGGAATTATCTGCTCAATCAGAAACCAAAGGAATTCGCATATCTGAAGAACAGCGGACAGCTGAACAAGCATCTGACAGCCGTGAATCTACAGGCGCACGAGATGGAAGACATGATAACGGAAAAACTAAGGGAGAACAGTCAGGAATACAAGCAAGCGGAGAAACGGGGAGATTATCTGAAAACAGTACAGCTTCAGAACAGCTTTCTGAAAACAGCGGAGGAAGAAATTCTGACAGAACTGATATACAAATAATCGGCAATACCCCATATCGCTACATTCCTCAGAAAACTTACAGAAAGTATGATACCGAGACCGCACTTAAAATTGCCGATAAGCTTGAGGAAAAAGGAATAAAATTCTCCGGGAAAATTGCCGAAGAAACTGCCACTATTACAGTAAGCAAAGCTGATATTGAACGTTTGGAGGAAATCGCACACAGCTTTACGGCTGAAAATGAAAAATTTACCATTGAGGAATTAATAAAAGAAGATTCAATGGATAAAGCTATACGTCTTATAAATGAATACTGTAAAAAAGAATTTGACTCTCCCGGTAACTTTGCAAATATGAACCACATTGAACTGGCATATGAACCGGACGAGGAAACAGGGCTTTCGGGTATTGAAGCTTATGCCGATCTTGAATCATTTCGTATCGTAAAGGCACATTGGCAACATTCCATTCGGAGGTTTTAAAGTTTCAGACCGAAGATACGATAAACACAATTTTGCGATTCATGACTATTTTATTGCTAAAACTTTGGACAAGGTACGTCCCGGAGGTGTAATTGCATTCGTTACTTCTTCCGGCACTCTTGACAAGGCTAATCCATCAGTAAGAAAATACATTTCTCAGCGTGCGGAGCTTATGGGCGCTGTCAGACTGCCAAACAATGCTTTTAAATCCTATGCCGGAACAGAAGTCACCTCCGACATTATCTTTCTGCAAAAGCGTGAAAAGATGATTGATATTGCCCCCGATTGGGTTTATACCGAAAAGAATGCCGACGGTCTTGTACTCAACAATTACTTTATTGAAAATCCGGAAATGATTTTAGGAAAAATTGTGGAAGGTAACAAGCTTTACGGCAGCGGTACTATGGTAGTACCTTATGAAAACGCTGACCTTAAAGAACTGTTAAATAATGCGGTAAAGAAGATTCGGGGAGAATATACAGCCCAAAAAGCGATTGTAGCAAAGCCTTCGGGAAAGAAAAAAGGTAAATTCAAGCCCGAAATACTTCCCGCCGACCCGACTGTTAAGAATTTCTCATACACCGAAATTGACGGTAAAATATTCTACCGTGAAAACTCCATTATGACTGAAATGCCCTTTACAGGAAAGAAATACGAACGTGTAAGCGGGATAGCCGCCATTACAAATTGCGTTCGTGAACTGCTTAATATGCAGCTTGAGGGTTATTCAGATGCAGCGATTATTTCAAAACGTAAAGAATTAAATCGGCTTTACGATGATTTCACAATGAAAAACGGACTGTTAAATGATAAAGCTAACAGAGACGCATTTCGTGAGGACGTTTCCCTTCCCCTCGTTCTTTCGCTTGAAAAGGTAAAGGACGGTAAGCTTATACGAAAAGCCGACATTTTTACAAAACGAACTCTACAGCCCCCTGTAAGGGTAACTCATGCAGACACCGCCGCTGACGCTCTTGCCGTTTCCATTTCCGAAAAGGCAGGTGTTGACCTTGATTTCATGTCCGAGCTTATGGACGGTAAAGAAAAAAGCAAAATAATTTCAGACCTTAAAGGTGTTATTTACTTAAATCCTGAAACGTCAAAATGGGAAACAGCAGACCAATACCTTTCCGGAAACATAAGAAACAAGCTTGCCGCTGCTAAGAGTGCAGCTGAATCAAATCCTGATTTTGCGGAAAACATTTCCGCTCTTGAAGCCGCCATGCCCGACCGTGTCGAAGCAGGAGATATTACGGCAAAGCTCGGTTCTCCTTGGATTGACGATAAGTACATTCAGGAATTTATGTACGAACTTTTCAGCACTCCGAAGTTTTCTCAGAATATCGGCATTAGCAATAATTACGTAGGAATTCAGCACAACCCGGCAACTGCTAAGTGGAATGTTATGAATAAATCTCTTGACAAAGACAATGTCAAGGCAAACACCGCATACGGTACGTCTCGTAAATCGGGGTATGAAATTTTGGAAGACAGTCTTAATATGCTGGACACAACTGTATACGATCCTGTTTTCAATCCCGAAAAGGACAAAGTTGAATATGTGATAAATCATGACGAAACCTTACTTGCACGTCAGAAACAAGAGCTTATTGAAAGCGCTTTCCGTGAATGGATATTCAAGGACCCCGAAAGACGTGAGTACTTAGTTGAAAAATACAACGTACTATATAATAGTATACGTCCCCGTGAATACGACGGTTCTCACCTTACATTTACGGGAATGAATCCGGAAATATCTCTTAAAAAGCATCAAAAGGACGCTGTGGCACATGCCTTATACGGCGGAAATACGCTGTTTGCACACAAAGTAGGGGCGGGCAAGACCTTTGAAATGATAGCCGCCGCCATGGAGGGCAAACGTCTGGGACTGCACAATAAGTCACTCCTTGCCG
>CATKAZ010000096.1 GCA_949745795.1 uncultured Oscillospiraceae bacterium
AAACCTTAGAAAAACAAGGGTTGGTAAAGTTGTAAGCGACAAGATGGACAAAACTATCGTTGTTGCTATCGCTGACAATGTTAAACACCCGCTTTATAAGAAGATCATCAAGCGTACAGTTAAGCTAAAGGCGCATGATGAAAATAACGAATGCCGTATAGGCGATCGTGTTGAAGTTATGGAAACACGTCCTTTGTCAAAGGATAAGAGATGGCGTGTTACAAACATCATTGAAAGAGCTAAGTAATTTAATATATAGACGAGGAAGCAGTTTTAAGCGGAACGCTTCTGAAAGGAGGAACTCGCTGTGATACAAATGCAATCTTATATGAAGGTCGCTGACAACACCGGAGCCAAAGAGCTTATGTGTATCAGAGTTCTGGGCGGCACACGCAGAAGATATGCTAATATCGGTGATGTGGTAGTGGCATCCGTTAAGAAAGCAACACCCGGCGGCGTTGTTAAGAAGGGCGATGTTGTAAAGGCGGTTATCGTTCGTTCAGCAAAGGGCCTTAGAAGAGAAGACGGCACATATATTCGTTTTGACGAAAACGCAGCCGTTATAATCAAGGAAGATAAGAACCCAAAGGGTACACGTATATTTGGACCTGTAGCAAGAGAGCTTCGTGATAAGGAATACATGAAGATTTTAAGCCTTGCTCCGGAAGTATTATAATGGAGGTGTCATAATGAGCAAATTACACGTTAAAACAGGTGACACAGTCGTTTTACTGACAGGTGACTACAAGGACAAATATGAAGAGGGCGGAAAGAGAAAGACCGGTAAGGTTTTGGAAGTAAGCCCTAAGGAAGGCAAAGTTATCGTTGAGGGAATCAATATGATAACAAAGCATATGAAGCCTACAAGAATGGGACAGTCCGGCGGAATCATCAAGGCTGAATCTCCTATTTACGCTTCAAAGGTACAGCTTGTTTGCCCAAAATGCGGAAAGCCTACAAGAGTTGGTCACGGTTTTGAAACTAAGACAAACGCAGCAGGCAAGGATAAGAAAATTCCTGTAAGAATCTGCAAGAAGTGCGGACACAATTTCTAATAGAAGGAGAAACGACATGGCAAGATTAAAAGATTATTATGTTGATACCGTAGCTCCTGCTTTGATGAAGAAATTCAATTACAAGAGCGTTATGGAAATTCCGAAGCTCGATAAAGTTATTGTCAACGTAGGTGCCGGCGAGGCTATTTCAAACTCAAAGGTTATCGACGCTATTGTCAATGACATTACTCAGATTACCGGTCAGAAGCCTGTAATATGCAGAGCTAAGAAATCAGTAGCTAACTTTAAGCTTCGTGAAGGAATGCCGATCGGCGTTAAAGTTACACTGAGAAGAGAAAATATGTATGAATTCGTTGATAAGCTGTTTAATGTAGCATTTCCTCGTGTAAGAGACTTCAGAGGAATTAATCCTAATTCTTTTGACGGCAGAGGAAATTACTCAACAGGTATCAAGGAACAGCTTATTTTCCCTGAAATCGAGTATGATAAGATTGACAAAGTCAGAGGTATGGATATAAATTTCATCACAACAGCTAAGACTGATGAAGAAGCAAAAGAGCTGCTCTCATTACTGGGCGCTCCGTTTGCTAAGTAATTAGGGAGGATTTTTTCAAATGGCAAAAAAAGCGATGATTAATAAGCAGCAGAGAACTCCCAAGTATTCCACCAGAGCTTACAACAGATGCAAAATCTGCGGCAGACCGCACGCATATTTAAGAAAGTTCGGCATTTGCCGTATCTGCTTCAGAGAGTTGGCTCATAAGGGTCAGATTCCTGGTGTAAAGAAGTCAAGCTGGTAAAAATACAAAGGAGGTCATTGGCATGCAGATTACTGATACTATAGCAGATTTACTGACAAGAATTCGTAATGCGAATTCTGCAAAGCACGCCACGGTTGACGTTCCTGCTTCAAATGTTAAGAAAGCTATCACACAGATTCTTGTTGATGAAGGATATGTAAAGGGCTTTCAGGTCATTGAGGACGGCAAGCAGGGTGTTATAAGAATCACTCTGAAATACAGTGACGGCAAGTCACCTGTAATAACAGGTCTTCGCAGGGTTTCAAAACCGGGTTTACGTATTTATTCAAGTTGTGAAGATATGCCTAAGGTTAGAAAGGGTCTCGGAATAGCGATCGTTTCTACATCAAAGGGAATCATGACAGATAAGAAGGCTCGTGAGCTTAATGTAGGCGGCGAGTTATTAGCATTCGTTTGGTAAGGAGGACAGGGAAATGTCACGTATAGGAAAAATGCCGATTAGTGTCCCTGCCGGAGTTGATGTTACAATCAGCGACAACGTTGTTACTGTTAAGGGTCCTAAGGGTACACTCACAAAAGAATTTTCAAGCTCAATGATTATTGAGAAAGGGGACGGAGTTATAACAGTTGCTCGTCCTAATGAATTAAAGGTTAACAAGAGTCTTCACGGTCTTACAAGAACACTTATTTTCAACATGGTTGAAGGTGTTACAAACGGATATGCCAAAACTCTCGAAATCGAAGGTGTTGGATACCGTGCTGCAAAGCAGGGCAACAATCTTGTAATGAACTTGGGTTATTCACATCAGGTTATAATGCCTGAGATAGACGGAATTACAATTGATGTTCCGCAGCCTAACAAGATCGTAATTAACGGAATCGATAAGCAGATTGTAGGTCAGTTTGCTGCTGAAGTACGCGAAAAGCGTCCGCCTGAGCCATATAAGGGCAAGGGAATCAGATATGCCGGCGAAAGAATCATCCGTAAGGAAGGTAAGGCCGGTAAGGGCAAGAAGTAATAAAGGAGTGAATTTGCAATGATTAAAAAGGCTGATACAAAAAAAGCCAGAGCAAAAAGACATGCCAGAGTTCGTGCTAAGATTTCCGGTACTCCTGAACGTCCTCGCCTGAATGTATTCCGTTCGGCAAAGCATATATATGCACAGGTTATAGACGACGTAAACGGAGTAACACTCTGTTCCGCTTCAAGTATGGATAAGGAATTTGAAGGAAACGGCGGAAACGTTGAAGGCGCACGTAAGGTTGGAGCAATGGTTGCTAAGCGCGCTGTTGAAAAGGGAATAGCTGAAGTTGTATTTGACAGAGGCGGCTTCCTTTATCACGGAAGAGTAAAAGAGCTTGCAGAAGGAGCTCGTGAAAACGGACTGAAGTTCTAAGAAGGAGGTTATACTTTTGGCTAATATAGATGCAAAAGCATTGGAGCTTTCCGAAAAGGTTGTTTCTATAAACAGAGTTTCTAAAACAGTTAAGGGCGGACGTATTCTGAAGTTTGCAGCTCTTGTTGTAGTAGGAGACGGAAACGGCACAGTAGGCTTTGGTCTGGGTAAATCAGGCGAAGTTCCTGACGCAATCCGCAAGGGTATTGAAGACGCTAAGAAGAATCTTGTTAAGATTCCAATGTACGGCACAACAATTCCTCACGAAATTATCGGTGCATTCGGCGCCGGCAGAGTTCTTATGAAGCCTGCTGCTCCCGGTACCGGTGTTATTGCCGGCGGTCCGGTTCGTGCGGTAATTGAAATGGCTGGTATCAAGGATATCAGAACAAAGTCTCTTAGATCAAACAACCCATGCAACGTTGTAAGAGCTACAATAAACGGACTTATGTCATGCTCAACAGCAAAGGAAGTTGCTGAAAAGAGAGGCAAGTCTATAAAAGAAATTTTAGGTTAAGGAGTGGGCTAAAATGGCAAAGCAGATTAAGCTTGTTAAAAGTCTTATAGGAAGAAAAAGCGACCAGATTGCTACTGCTCATTCTCTTGGTCTTAAGAAAATCGGTCAGGTTGTCGTTCAGCCTGATAATGAGCAGACAAACGGTAAAATAAAGAAAATTTCTCATCTTGTAGAGGTTTCGGAAGCATAAGCTAAGGAGGTGCAATGTAATGAAGTTACACGAATTATCACCGGCACCAGGCTCTGTTGCTGAACGTAAGCGTATCGGCAGAGGTCACGGTTCAGGTAACGGCAAAACAGCCGGCAAGGGTCATAAGGGACAGAATGCACGTTCCGGCGGCGGCGTAAGAATCGGATTTGAAGGCGGACAGATGCCGCTGACAAGAAGAATCCCAAAGAGAGGATTCAACAATATTTTTGCTAAGAAATATTCAATCGTAAATGTTTCTGACCTTAGTAAATTTGTTGACGGAACAGTTGTTGACACAGAAATGCTGATCGCTTCCGGTCTGATCAAGAAGGAAAACGATGGTGTTAAGGTTCTCGGAAACGGTGAACTTACAGCAAAAATAACAGTTAAGGCTGCTAAATTCTCTCAGAGCGCAATCGAAAAAATTGAAAAGGCTGGCGGGAAAGCAGAGGTGATTTAATGTGTTCGAAACAATAAGAAACGCATGGAAAGTTGCGGAAATTCGTAAAAAGCTTTTGTACACATTATTCATCGTTATCGTATTCAGATTCGGAAGTGCGTTAACTGTTCCGTTTCTGTCATTGTCAAAGGTTCAGGAATGGATGAGTACCAATGCTACAGGCGGTAACTTCCTGGAATATCTGAACGTTTTGACAGGTGGTGCGTTGTCTAAGGCAACAATATTTTCCTTGTCAATCACACCTTATATTAACGCATCCATTATTATACAGCTTCTGACATATGCTTTACCTCCTCTTGAACGGCTTCAGAGCGAGGGCGAAACAGGCAGAAAAAAATTGAATCAGATTACTGCATTTGTAGCGTTGGGTCTGTCAATATTTATGTCAATAGCTTATTATTTCACACTGAAAAATATGGGTGCTGTAAATTATACAACAGGTTTTGAGGGTACATTTGCAGCTGTTGTTATTACAAGCTGCTTTGTTGCCGGAGCAATGCTGGTTGTATGGATGGGTAACAGAATCAATGATAAAGGTATCGGAAACGGTATTTCTATGATACTTTTTGCCGGTATCGTTGCAAGATTTCCTACAGATGTCGGTACACTTGTTACACTTACAAAAGATAACCCGTCCAAATATTTATTTATTTCAATCGCAATTGCCGCAGTGTTTATTATTATGATCGGTTTTGTTGTGTTTATGAACGAATCCGAGAGAAGAATTCCTATTCAGTATGCTAAGCGTGTTGTAGGAAGAAAACAGTACGGCGGTCAAAGTACACATATTCCTGTTAAGGTTTGTATGAGCGGAGTTATGCCGATCATATTTGCTATGTCATTTATGTCATTGCCAAGTACAATAGGAATGTTCAAGGGTCCTTATGCAAGTCCGGATGGTTTCTGGCAGCGTTTTTATAATGGATTCCTGGACTTTTTCAGTACTCAGTCATGGTCATATGGAATATTGTATTTTATATTGATTATTGCATTTAACTATTTCTATGTTTCAATGCAGTATAATCCAATAGAAATTGCAAATCAGTTAAGACAAAATAATGGAGGAATTCCTGGTATCAGACCCGGTAAGCCTACATCTGATTATATTCAGAGAGTTCTTTCGAAAATCACATTGGTCGGCGCTTTCTTCTTGGGTATTATTGCAATCTTCCCGATTGTATTGGGTATATTTGACAATAATTTGAGAAGCCTTTCAATGGGTGGTACTACAATGCTTATCGTTGTAAGCGTTGCTTTGGAAACGGTTCGTACATTGGAATCACAAATGATGATGCGTCATCATAAGGGATTCCTTGAATAAGGAGGTCCGGTATGAATTTAATTTTATTAGGCGCTCCCGGTGCCGGTAAGGGTACTCAGGCGGAGGTTATTTCTGACGCATTGAAAATCCCGCAGATTTCTACAGGAAATATACTGCGTGAAGCTGTTAAAAACGGCACAGAATACGGTCTTAAAGCAAAGGCTGCAATGGATAGCGGTTCTTTGGTATCCGATGACGTTGTAATCGGTATATTAAAAGACAGAATTGCTGAGGATGACTGTAAAAACGGTTTTATTCTTGACGGATTTCCGAGAACAGTTCCTCAGGCAGAAGCCCTCGACAGTATGGGTGTAAATATTGATAAAGTTATCGAAATTTATGTTCCGGATGAAACTATTCAGCAGAGATTATCCGGCAGAAGAGTATGTGAAAGCTGCGGCGCTTCATATCATACTGAATTTAAACCTACAAAGGCTGAAGGAAAATGTGACAAGTGCGGCGGAAATACTGTTCAGCGTAAGGATGACCATCCGGAAACAGTTATTGAGCGATTAAAGGTTTATCATGAACAGACAGCTCCATTAAAAGACTTTTATGCAAAACAAGGAAAGCTTGAAACAGTAGTCGGTCAGGACGATGTTGCTGATACATCAAAGCTGACTCTGAAAGCAGTTGGAGCGTAAAATGGTAAGCATAAAATCTTCTACAGATTTAGCTAAGATGCGTGAAGCCGGTTTGATAGCCGGCAGAGCATTGAAGCTTGCAGGTGAATCTATTAAGCCCGGCATGACTACAAAGGCACTTGACAAAATAATTCATGATTACATTGTAGGCTGCGGAGCTAAACCTTCGTTTCTGAATTACGGCGGATTTCCGGCAAGCGCCTGCATTTCAATCAACAATGAAGTAATTCATGGGATTCCGGTTCACAAAAGAAGAATTGCCGAAGGGGATATAGTAAGCGTTGACGTAGGCGCTTATTATAATGGTTTCCATGGCGATACGTGTGCAACGTTTCCGGTAGGAAAGGTTTCAGATGAGGCTAAGGCTCTTCTTGAGGTTACAGAACAAAGCCTTTATGAAGGCATTGCAGCTGCTAAGGTCGGCGCAAGACTAGGCGATGTATGTCATGCAGTTGAAGAATACTGTGCTTCCAGAGGATACGGTATTGTCAGAAACTATTGCGGTCACGGAATAGGCCGTGAGCTTCATGAATCTCCGGAGGTTCCGAATTACGGCAAGCCCGGTCATGGTCCGAGATTGATATCGGGAATGACGTTTTGTATCGAACCTATGATCAATGTAAAAGGCGATAATGTCAGAGTTCTTAAGGACGGTTGGACAGTAGTAACGGCAAACGGATCGTTGTCAGCTCATTTTGAGCATGCAATTGCAATTACACCTGACGGTCCTGTAATACTGACCAAACCGTGACGGAGAGAAAAGTGAAAATTGAAAATGGCAGTGTTGTGAAAGCAACAGCCGGACGGGAAAAGGGTAGTTATTATGTGATAACAGAAATGAAAGAAAATTATGTTTTTATTGCGGACGGCAAAAGGCGTAAGCTTTCATTACCCAAACGAAAGAATCAGAAACATGTTAAATTCACCGATAATGTTATCGAATTGAATGATATGACCGATAAGAAGCTTAGAAATGTGCTTGGCAGATATGCTGCTGCGCACACCGTAACCGATATGGGGAGGTATTAATTTTGTCTAAGGAAGATGTAATTGAATTAGAGGGCGTTGTTGAAGAGGCTTTGCCTAATGCAATGTTCAGAGTAAAGCTGCCGAACGACCACATAATTCTTGCACATGTATCAGGTAAGCTGAGAATGAATTATATTCGTATTGTTCCCGGCGATAAGGTAACGGTTGAAATGTCGCCTTATGACCTGACTAAGGGCAGAATCACTTGGAGAGCTAAATAAAGTTCTAAAAAAACCTGAGGCGTTGTGAAAATAATGCTTCTGTAATATATCAAGGAGGTATTTTCAATGAAAGTCAGACCTTCAGTTAAACCTATTTGCGAAAAATGCAAGGTTATAAAACGCAAGGGCAAAGTAATGGTAATTTGCGAAAATCCAAAGCATAAACAACGTCAGGGCTGATACGCCTGACATCTTAATTAACGGAGGTGCTATTAATTAATGGCAAGAATTGCTGGTATTGACCTGCCAAAGGATAAGAGAGTTGAAATCGGCTTAACTTATATTTACGGCATCGGTCGTCAGACTGCTACAACAATCCTTAAGGAAACCGGCGTTAATCCGGATACAAGAGTAAAGGATCTTTCAGAAGAAGATGTAGCAAAACTGCGTGATTATATTGATAAAAACTGTAATGTTGAAGGCGATCTCAGAAGAGAAATCGCATTGAACATTAAGAGACTTGTAGAAATCGGCTGCTACAGAGGCGTTCGTCATCGTAAGGGTCTTCCTGTTAGAGGACAGAGAACAAAGACAAACGCAAGAACCCGTAAGGGACCTGTTAAGACGATCGCTAACAAGAAGAAGTAAGGAGGGCATGAGCATTGGCACAGCAGAAACCTAGAAAAGTTGCTATCAGAAGACGCAGAGAGCGTAAAAACATTGAAAGCGGCGCTGTTCATATCCAGTCCACTTTTAATAATACGATTGTAACAATTACAGATACACAGGGTAACGCTATTTCATGGGCAAGTGCAGGCGGACTTGGTTTCAGAGGTTCAAGAAAGTCTACACCGTTTGCAGCGCAGACAGCAGCTGAAACAGCAGCTAAGGCAGCTATGGAACATGGCCTTAAGAGCGTAGAGGTTTACGTTAAGGGACCGGGTTCAGGACGTGAAGCTGCAATCAGAGCATTGCAGACAGTTGGTCTTGAAGTTAAGATGATCAAAGACGTAACCCCAATTCCACACAATGGATGCCGTCCTCCAAAGAGAAGACGTGTCTAATTTACAGGAGGTGCAAAAAAGTTGGCTATTAATAGAGAACCTATTCTCAAGAGATGCAGATATCTGGGAATCAGCCCGGCAGTTATGGGTATTTCCAAGGAAAGCAACCGTAATCCTAATGCAAATAAGAGAAAGAAAGTTTCAGAATACGGCATGCAGCTGAAGGAAAAGCAGAAGCTTAAATTCATCTACGGTGTTCTGGAAAAGCCTTTCTATCACTATTTTGAAATTGCTGAAAAAATGGAAGGCAAGGCCGGTGAAAACCTGATTACTATTCTTGAATCACGTCTTGATAACGTTGTATTCAGAATGGGTATGGCTCTTACAAGAAGAGAATCAAGACAGCTTGTTTCTCACGGACATTTCATGGTAAATGGCCAGAAGGTTGATATTCCTTCATATAGAGTAAAAGTCGGCGATGTTATAGAGCTTTGCGAAAAAAGCAAAAAGAGCGACAAATTCAAAGATGTTGCAGAAGCAACTAAGGGCAGAGTAGTTCCGCTTTGGCTTGAGGCTAACAGAGATGCGGCAACAGCTAAGATTGTTCGTATGCCTGTTAAGGATGATCTTGACTATGAGGTTGAAGAAACATTCATCGTCGAATTGTACTCAAAATAATAATTATATTATTATTGGCCTGTTGATTTATATAGAGATAAAAAGTGATTGCGAAATAGGAGGGTTCTTATGCTTGAAAAAATCGTAAAGCCGGAAATTGATACTGTTGAACTCAGAAGTGACGGAAAATACGGTAAATTCGTTTTAGCCCCGCTGGAACGTGGTTATGGTATCACATTAGGTAACAGTCTAAGACGAGTATTGCTCTCCTCGCTGCCCGGTGTAGCAGTCAATTCGGTGAAAATAGACGGTGTTCATCATGAGTTGTCAACAATTCCGGGTGTAAAAGAGGATGTTACTGAGATTATCCTTGCAATTAAAGGTCTTACAGCAAAGCTTTACGGCGAAGGCCCTAAAACCGTTTATATCGAAGCCGAAGGTGAATGTGAAGTAACTGCCGGTGACATCAAAACAGATTCTGAGGTCAATATACTTGATCCGGGAATGCATATTGCAACTCTCGGCAAGGATGCAAAGCTTTACATGGAGATAACAATCGACCGCGGAAGAGGTTATGTTTCTGCTGAACGTAATAAGCAGCAGATGGGAAATATGCCTATTGATGTTATTGCAGTTGACAGTATTTATACTCCTGTTTTGAAGGTTAATTATAAGGTCGAAGACACTCGTCTCGGTCAGGTAACTGATTTTGATAAGCTGACAATAGAGGTATGGACAGATGGTACAATCTCTGCAAAGGAAGCTTTGTCACAGGCAGCCAATCTCCTCAACGAGCATCTGAAGCTGTTTATTGATTTGTCAGAAGAATCGGTAATAGCAGAAGTATTAGTCGAACAGACAGATAAAGGTAAGGAAAAGATCCTTGAGATGACCATTGAGGAACTTGACTTATCAGTACGTTCATTCAATTGTCTGAAGCGTGCTGGAATTAATACCGTTGATGACTTGATTAATAAGTCTGAAGAAGAAATGATGAAGGTTAGAAACCTTGGTAAGAAATCCTTTGATGAGGTCAAAGAAAAGCTTCAATCACTTGGTTTTGATCTGAGTTCAGAAGAGGAATAAAAATGCAGAAGCTATATTTAAAAATTGTTTTCTGTAATTTGTAAAGGAGTGAATAACGATGCCAGGTACAAGAAAGCTTGGAAGAACAACTGACCATAGAAAGGCCATGCTCAGAGCAATGGTTACTTATCTGTTGGAGAACGGACAGATTGAAACAACTGTAACAAGAGCTAAGGAAGTCAGAGCAGTTGCTGAAAAGATGATCACAATCGGAAAGAACAATGATCTGCACTCCAAACGTCAAGTATTTGCTTACGTTACTAAGGAAGACGTTGCTAAGAAGTTATTTGATGAAATTTCACCAAAATATGCTGAGAGAAACGGCGGATATACAAGAATTATCAAGATCGGTCCTCGCAGAGGCGACGCAGCAGAAATGGCAATTATTCAGTTAGTTTAATTCCGAACCGAATAATAAACCGACTCATTATTGAGTCGGTTTTTTGTTTTTTGTGCTTTTTATAATCAGAGATTAAGTTTTAAAAAAATAAGCAGATACATTAAAGTATCTGCTTATGCTTATTATAATTAGTTTAGAATCTCACTGTTCAAACCCAGTTCATCTAAGGTTATAACTTGAAGGACATAGTTAATTATTAACATGGAATCTTTAGAAGAAATTATTTGATCATTATCGCAGTCTGCGTGAACATAACAAACCGGAGATTTAAGAGAATAAGTACTTGGAGCTAATAAAAACTTATTTAAAGTTACGATATCAGTTGAATTTACACTTCCATCATCGTTAACATCACCATATAATTTTGCATCAACGTCTGTAGGAATGGTTATTTCTTCGCTTGCAGCGGGGGTAGTTTCCACAGGGGTAGTTTCCACAGGGGTAGTTTCAGCAGGAGTAGTCTCAACCGGGGTAGTTTCAGCGGGAGTGGTTTCAACTGGGGTAGTTTCAGCAGGTGTAGTTTGTGCTTCTGTTGTAGGCTGTTCCGGCTGTTCACTTTTATATGTTCTTAGGTCTTCCGGAAGTTCATCAAGAGTAATACAGTAATCGCTCTGATAAAGCTCCTTAACCGTATCGGCATTCTGATAATTCGAGTCTGAAAGGAACAGAGGATTTCTGTCATACCATACGCAGAAATAAGACCAAGCTGCCTTTTCAGCAGTTAAGTTTTCAAGGCTTGGAATAGTATCATTTTCAGCCATAGCAACCATTTTTTTGCCATTATACATTTCAACCAGTGAATAGAAAGTGCTTGCAATTGAGCTTTCATTAGGTGAACCGTTAGCATTGTATTTGTCATAAGCTATCATATCAACGTATTCATCACCGGGATACCATGCTGAAGAAGTTTCGTGTGCATATGAATTCCATTCCCAGATAAGATTGTGAAGACCATATTCGTTTGTAAGTTTATTATACAAGTACTTCCATAATTCAACATATGTTTCGGCGCCGTCATTAGCCCACCAGAACCATGAATAAGAACCGTCAAGTGAACTGCCGCCTTCTGCTTCGTGAAGAGGTCTGAAGATTACGGAAATGTCCTGATCCTGTAATTCCTGAAGAGATTTTGCGATCATATCAATGTCTTTATTTATAAAGTCATTTTCAGCAGTACCTTCTGTTAAAGCTTTAGCAGGACTGAATGTTGTATAAGGAGTATTACCTGAAGTTTTATTGTAGAATGCAACCTGTCCGTTACCCAAAGACTGTCCCGGAGTGTAATTGTTCATATCAAGAGGAACGAACCAGTGCCATGCGACTGTTGCAATACCTTTTTTGTTATTAACCCAGTCTATAATTCTTCTGTTTGTTCCGTCATCCCAGTTAACGCCCTGAGTCCAGTTCATGTAGTCAAAACCACGGATAGCAGGATATTTTCCGGTTAGGTTGTAAAGGTATTCAAATTCCTTTTCGTCTGCATCGCCATAGCATTCCTGCTGACCTGAAATAATATGTTTGCCGTAATTATCAACGAGATAATTCATAAGACTTTGAGTTGTTGCAGTGGCATTCGGATCTGACAGCTTTGTACTTACTGAAAGTTCAGGAAGTACGGCAGTATCAATTTGTAAATAGTCAAAAATAATCCAGCCCCAGCTTTTTTGGAAGGTGATGGTGTTTTCACCTTCATTGAGTTTTATAGATTTAACTTTCATTTCTTTGAAGGTATCGCTAGGAGCAAATCCTACTTCGCCTTGAGAATTACCATTGATTACTAATATCTGATTTTTTGAACCTCTGTCTTCCGGCAGACAATAACCGATAGTAATATCATAAATATCAGTTTTATCAACGCTTACTGTCAGTGAAATATCACCTTCCTGTGAATCAACATAGCCTGTACCGGAAAAACCTTCGATTTCATTTCCGAATTCTGATTTGCTGCTGTATGTACCGTCTTCAAATTCATACTTAATACCGGTTTCAGCTGTTACAAAATTTGAAATTACAGAGGCATTGGCAACACAAGTTATGGCAACGGCAGTTGCGAGTAGTTTTCCTAAAAATTTCTTTTTCAATATAGACCCTCCTAAAAAATAATGATTATAAATGCCGTAACATTTATAACCATTATACCATATTTTATAAAAAAGTTCAATAATTTTTGTGCAGATTAATCTACAAAAATGTATAAGATAATTTGTATGTTTTTACTTAAATTCTTTTAAATCTTTTATAGTATTAGTAAGTTCTTGAATATGATCGTTTATATCATCATCTTCTGTCAGTTCCCAGACAATTTCATAATAATATTTTGCATTTTTAAATTCAAGCTGTTCTTCTGATTTTTTAGCGAGGAAATAAGCCGTTTGGATCACATTTGCAGAAGGTCCGGGCTGTATTTTTTCTTCGTTCATCAAGGACATTAATTCAGCACTTGTATGTTTAGGAGGAAGAGAACCCATGCCCAAACAATTTGATATATACTGTAATTCACTTTCATAGAGATCAGGCTTATAAAAGATTCCGCACATTTCAAGTAATACAGCAGCTTTTATCGGATCGTTATTTTCTGAAAAATAATAACTGTAATTAAAATATGCTCTTCCGATCTGTTCTTTTGTTACGGCACATTGCAGCAGTTTGTCACAAGCAAATTTTATTCCTTCGGGATTTTTACGCAGTTTCATAAGCTCAGCATATTGAAGATAAGCATCCGGGTCAACGGGATTAAGCTCAATTGCACGTTCTATTGCTGCTAAAGCCTCATCATAGCGTCCCTTTTTCATAAGTCCGTGACAATACATCCAGTATACTCCCGAAAGATTACAGTTAATAGATTTAACTTCCTTTTCAGGTTCATAAAGCTTAGTATAAAGAAAATATTCCAGTGGAGTGCCAAAGCTTTTGTAGGTAAATTCTGATGTATCATTCCATGCAGGAAGATTATTTTTTATAATGTTCTCAAGAATTTTAATTCCTCCGGTGTAGTTTCTGTTATCATATCTTTTTTTGGCGTTTTCTATTTGGTCATTCACCTTTTGATTTTCACTGTCCAAATAATTGTAAAGACTGCTTTCATAGTCATTTTTAGTAATATCATAAAGAAGCTTTGCCAGTTCTCTGTTTATTTCAGGACTATTTTCACTGTTTTTGTATTTTTCAGCCTGGTCTTTTAAAAAGGGACCGTCTTTGTTGGGATCACCGGTCAGGTACTTTTTAATTTCGGCAATTATTTCATTTGTATTCATACTATATAATTCTCCGTTTCATATTCAGTATAAATTTAATTATAAATGAATTTGCATAGTTTGTCAAGTTAGATAAATATTGAATTTGTGCATTTTAAACATTTATACTAAAATTTATTTTATCTCTTGTTCTAAGTTTTTGAAAATGGGAGTATCGAAAAAATCACTGATTGTTATTCCTAAACCGTCGCAAAGCATTTTTATTGTTACAATACCGGGATTATGACTTTTTCCGTATAAAATATTTTTTATAGTAGACGGCGGAACAGCAGAAGCTGTAGCCAATTTATTAATTGTCATATGTTTCTGATCACATAAAAATAAAATTCTGTTTTTTACAGCAGTATAAGTATCCATTTTAATGCCCCCTTAAAAAATTATGAGCTAATTATAGCCTATTATTCTTGACAAAGCAGGCTATATATGATACAATATTGTCAGAAATTGTTAATTAGGGGTTAAAATATGAACAAACATAATAATAAAGCAATTGGAGCATTGGTTATAGGAATAGCAGGTTTAATTGCTTGGATTCTTCCGGCTTTAGGATATTTGGTTAATATTGTAGGAATAATCATGGGGTCATTGGGAATAAATAGCGAAAAAAGGAACATAGCAATTGCAGGAATAGTTTTATCTGTCATAGGATTGTTGTTTACTCTTGGAAATTCTTTATACGGCATATTGTTAGCGCTTGATGATTTAATATAATGCAGTATTAGTACAAGAGAATTAATTTGGACAAACTATATGAAAAAATGCCGAAGATTTTTATCTTCGGCATTTTTAGTATAATTGTTGAAACATATTAAACAGGTGCAAACTGACTGCTGTAAAGATTTGCATAAAAACCGTTCTGCTGAATTAGCTGTTCATGACTTCCTTGTTCAATAACATTTCCGTCTTTCATAACAAGGATAACGTCGGCATTTTTTATAGTTGAAAGACGGTGAGCAATAATAAAGCTTGTTTTACCCTTCATAATTTTTTCAAATGCACGTTGTATTCTCTGTTCGGTTCTTATGTCGATGCTGGATGTAGCCTCGTCAAGTATAAGCATAGGCGGATCCTTGAGCATAATTCTGGCAATTGAAATTAACTGTTTTTGTCCTTGAGAAAGTCCGCTTCCTTCTTCATTTATTAATGTATCATATCCATCAGGCAGACGTTTGATAAAGCTGTGTGCATGAACTGCCTTTGCGGCTTCAATAATTTGTTCTCTGGATGAATCAGGTCTTCCGTAGGATATGTTTTCCGCTACAGTACCGGTAAACAGCCATGTATCCTGCAATACCATTCCGAATTGCGAGCGCAGACTGGAACGTGTAATGTTTTCTGTATCTTTTCCGGATATTTTTATTTTTCCAGAATTTATATCGTAAAATTTCAAAAGAAGGTTGATAATGGTAGTTTTTCCGCAGCCTGTAGGTCCTACTATTGCTATTTTCTGTCCGGATTGAACATTAAGATTAAAATTTTGAATAAGCTTTTTTTCAGGAATGTATGAAAAACTTACATTTTCCATTGTAAGCGTACCATCACATGAAGCAAGTATTTCTTTATTGCTGTCAGATTTTTCGGAAGGTTCGTCAATTACGGCAAAAACTCTTTCGGCAGACGCTACAGCATTTTGAAGTTCTGTAATGACTCCGGATATTTCATTAAACGGTTTTGTATATTGGTTGGAGTATGAAAGGAATGACGAAAGCTGTCCGACTGTGATAACACCAAGAAAGTTTAAAGCACCAATAGCGCTTAACGCTCCGGCAGTGCCAACAGCTGCATAAATCAGACCGTTTACAAAACGTGTTGTAGGATTAGTCATTGATGAGAAAAATACGGCTTTAACTCCGCTTTTACCCATTTGTGCATTTATTTCAGAAAAGGTTTTTTCAGCTCTTTTTTCATAAGAAAACCCTTTAACTATTTTTTGGTTTCCTACCATTTCTTCGGTAAAACTGCTCATTTTTCCTCTTAGCTTTGATTGCTCTGTAAATGAATCATGGCTTAGTTTTGTAATAATTGCAGCGGTAAAGAGGGATATGGGAGTTAATATAACGACCAGTATAGCAATTTTAATGTTTATGGAAAGCATGAAAACTAATGTTCCCAAGATTGTTACAACACCGCTGAAAAGCTGAGTAAAGCCTTGCAGCAGACCGTCTGAGATAGTTTCAATATCATTTACTGCTCTGCCGATAAGCTCACCTTTTGAACTGTTGTCAATAAATTTTAAGGGTACGGAATTGAGCTTTTCAAAATAATCTGCTCTTATGTCACGAACAGTATTGAAGGAAAGCTTATTTGTAGAAAGAGAGGTTATCCACTGGAATAATGAACTTATCAGTACAGTGCCTGCAATAACAATACATATTTTCAGAAGCGCTGTAAAGTCAACATTTCCTTTACTGATAATAACATCAACCCCCTTGCCGATTAAAATCGGTACAAAAAGGGAGAGTACAACTCCTGTAAGTGCGCAGAATATTGCAGATAAAAGGTGCATTTTATAGGGTTTAGTATATTTAAGTATTCGTTTAAGTGTTTTTATCATATTCAAATTTACCTCCGTCAGCTCATTTGAGATTTGTAAATTTCCGCATATTCTTCGCAGTTTTTCAGAAGTGATTCATGTATTCCGAATCCGACTGGACTGCCATCGTCAAGAACAAGTATATGATCGGCATTTTGTAAGGTTGTTGCTCTTTGAGAAATCATAATTAAAGCTGTATTTTGAAGCTTTGATTCAATTTCTTTACGTAAAGCGAGATCTGTAGCATAGTCAAGAGCGCTCATACTGTCATCCAGAATAACTATAGGAGGATTTCCTACCAGCGCTCTTGCAATCGTAAGACGCTGCCGCTGTCCGCCTGAAAGGTTTTTGCCTCCCTGTGAAATTTGGGTTTTTATTCCGTCCGAAAGCTTTGAAACAAATTCCCATGCCTGAGCGATTTTTAGCGCTGAGGTAATCTCTTCATCTGTGGCGTCAGGCTTAGCCCAGCGCATGTTATCGGCAATCGTGCCTGAAAATAATGCAGTACGCTGAGGGACTATACCTATAAGTTTTCGCAGTTCTTCCAACGAATATTTTTTTATATCTTTGCCGAAAATTTTTATATTTCCCGATGTTGTATCATAAAATCTTGGGACTAAATTAGCAAGGGTCGATTTACCTGAACCGGTACCTCCTATTATACCCAGTATTTCGCCCCTTTTTAAAGTAAATGAAATGTTATTAAGTGACAGTTCTCCGGCGTCCGGATATGAAAAGCTTACATTTTCAAATTCTACAGCCGGACTATTAAAGTCAAGTTTTGTATCAGAGCCGTCTGTCATAGAAGGCTGAGTATCAAAAATGTCGTTTATTCTTGACGCAGATGAAGCAGTTTTGGTAAATATTACTACGAGGTTAGCAAGTACAACAAGTGCTAAAAGAATTTGAGTCATGTAATTTACAAAGGCTGTTATTTCTCCCTGAGTAAGATATCCTGTATCAACTCGTATACCGCCGAACCAAAGTATTGCAACTATACCGAGGTTCATTATCATAAAGGTTATCGGATTTAGAATTGCCGAAATTTTTCCGGCTATAACAGCATTATCCGAAAGCTTGCTGCTTTCTTGAATAAGTTCTTTTTTTTCTTCCTCTTGTTTTGAAAAGGCACGTATAACTCTTACACCATCAAGATTTTCTCTTGTAAGAAGAGAAATTTTATCAAGATTTTTTTGTATCTTTTTATACATGGGCACTGTCTTTTTCATTACCCATATTATAATTAGTGTAATTATCGGTGCGGCAATCAGAAAAATAATAGAAAGCTTTAAGTCCAGCATCATTGACATGACCGCAGCGCCGATTATAAGAAAAGGCGCACGAACGGCAAGACGTATGAACATATTTACACCGTTCTGAGCGAGAACAGTATCATTGGTAATTCTTGTAATAAGTGATGAAGTACCGAATTTGTCGATTTCAGCGTGGGAGAATTTATTAATGTGCTTGTAAAGAGCATCTCTAAGCTCTGTTCCGAAACCGTATGCGCATTTTGCGGCAAAAAATTGGCAGGTGAGTGCGAAAATCAGTCCGCATATGCCAAGAACCACAATGAGTCCGCTCATTTTCCATACATAATCAGAATCATTATTCCCTATTCCTTTATCAATTATCTGAGCCATGACCAGCGGAACAATAAGTTCAAAAATTGCCTCCAGAAGTTTGAAAAAAGGACCTAGAATAAGTTCTTTTTTATAGTGTTTTAAAAAGCGTCTGAGTTTGAACATAATTGTATTAAACCCCTTTATAAAAATATCTTATTTATACTATTTTACACTATATTTAAAATTATTGCAACGAAACTTTAAAATAATTTGGAAAAAAAGGAATATGTACGAATAAACGGCGTTTAATGGTCCAAACTAAAACCGGAGGTGTTAAACGTGAAAAAAAGTTCCAAATCTATTTTAAACGGTAAAGGTTTTTATATTGCTCTGGCATTAAGCGTTGCTATGGTTGGTGCGGCATGTTATTTTGCATATACTCAGACGGCAAATGACATAGCAGGGCAGCTTGATTCATCACTCACCAAAGGTGACAGCAGAGAGGCGGCGGAAGTTAAAACAGATGTGCCTAAACAGACCGTGGCAGAAACCATAGCGGAGGCTATTGTTAAACATACTGAAACGACAGCGGTAACTGCCGCAGCGGAAACTCAGCCGGAAGAGGATGAGGCAGAGGAAACGGCTAAGCCAGAAGTCAGAAAGCTTGTTATGCCGGTTGAAGGAGAAATTATCAATGAGTTCAGTAACGGAGAGCTTGTAAAATCCAATACAACCGGAGCTTGGCAGACTCATAACGGTGTGGATATTGCGGCGACCTTGGGAGATTCCGTAATTGCTTCGGATGCAGGTACTGTTTCTGCAATTGAAGAAGATCCCTTGTGGGGTGTTACAGTTACAATTGACCATGGTAACGGTGTTATTACCAGATACTGTAATTTAAATTCGGGCGTGACTGTTCAGGCAGGACAGCAAATAAGCAGCGGTGAAGAAATAGGAGCAGTAGGAGAAACGGCTGATATTGAAACGTCTGACGGTTCTCATCTTCATTTTGAAGTCTTGAAAAACGGTTCTTATGTTGATCCGATTTCAATGATGTAGCGCATAAAAATACCCTGTATATAAATACAGGGTAAAGTTAAAGAACCTGTCCGCAACGGACAGGTTCTTATTTATTTTTCCGAAGATTCAACTGCTTCAGCCAGTTCTTCATAAGATGATGAAATATTTGCAATTATCTTTTTGCGTACTACAAATCCAGTATACTCATTGTTTTTAACTGCCCAGTAAGTATTGGAATCTTCACCGGGAACAGGAATGTATTCGATTTTATTAACAGTATTATTTGAAAGAGTATAGGTTATTGTAATTTCAGGTTCACCTTCAGGTTTCTGATTGTTTTCAATAGATTCAAAATAAGTATTATTGAACGAATTGAAGAATGAAATGAAAGCGGATTTTGTATTATCGTCTTTGATTTGAGTGCCGTTGAGGACGTATTTTTCTTCATGGGAGTTTATTTCCATTAATGCCTGGAAATCAGAGGTTTCAACTTTTACTTCTGTGACATCATTTATGTCTGCTGAGTAAACGGTTGTGTTCATCATATCCATTGTGTCATAACCTAAAGCGGCAATTTCATTTGATATAAATGTTACAACCTGTCCGCTGTCGGTAAAAAGACCGTACATTTCATTTTCGTTGTTTGTATAATCCCCGAAAATAACCTTAGTATGTTTTTCTCCTGCCGTTACTTCAAGAACGTATTTTGGATCGTCAAATCCATATTTGCCGTAATCGGATTCCGGACAGTTTTCTGCTACAAAGCTGAAAATTTCATCTCTGGTAGCATCAGCAAGGAAATTGGTAATCTGTGTATTGTAAACGGAAGTATCTTGATATGGTTTATCCATACTCCATGTGCCGTTAGCATCTTTTTTCATAGAGAAACGAATATTTTCATCTTTTTCAGCTCCTTCCCACAGACAGAAATAATCAATTTCAGAAGTGAAGAAGTTTATAACATAGGTTTGTTTAAGAGCGTTTTTAGTTGCGCAGAGAATAGTACCGGTTGTATAATCTATAAGGTAAATGTTGTCATCATTTTCCTTCATGACATAGAAGTTTTCATATGTAGGTGTTGCATCGCCTATTAAAAGCTTATATGATGTATCACCTGTATATACGGTAAGCGTTATCGGATTATCAAAGCCGTATTTAGAAGTATCTGTATCATCAAGAATCTTGCTTGCTGTCAGGTGGCTGAAATTTGAGCATATTGCTGTTATGGCTGATGAATTAAGTTCAAATTCGTCTGAATTGGTGAGTTCCCAGCCATTATTATCGATATATTCTGCTATGTAGTTACCTGTTTCATTGTGAATATCAACTTTATCAATAGAGTCTTCATCAATATTAAAAAGAATAAGCTTATCGGCTTCTTCATTTTCTTTTTTGGTTTTATTGGTATTAAAGTAGCTGGCTAAAAAATAAATGCCCAGCGCTGCAATTAATATTACAGCCATTACTGCTATAGCTATTTTGATACGTTTCATTATGAATTTCTCCTTTTAATCCAAATGATAACACCTGCTGCTGCAATGACGATAGGTGCGGTACACAGTATCACAAGTATTACGTTTGTATCGGATTCACTTTCAAGAGTCATATAATCATAAGTTTTTTCTCTTGCGGGAATGCCCATGTTTACGTCACTGTTGTACATCCATGTGATAGTACTGAGATAAAGATAAACAGGAACGATAACATAATCCTCCTTAAGATGTTCATCATCAATGAATTCTGCGTTACCCATAACGACCATTTTGGAATTGTTTCTTGTAGGGTCTTCAGAATAAGCAGCAAGATAGAGCAGACCGCTTATATCAGTAGGATCGATTTCCGAACCGCCGTATGATTCTCCGTAAGCGGATTCATAGGTTTCAATAAGAGGGCAAATATTCAGATTGCTGTAGTTATCGCCTTGGTATTCAAAGAATGAACGCGATTCCGGCATATAGGGAATCAGAGATTTTTCTTCAATAAGAGCAGATGTAAGATCTGTCAGGCTTTCATTTTCTTTTTTCAGTTCTGTAATATCTACAAGGTTTACCATTATTTCATATTTATCACCTGAAACATGCTTGGAAGAATCTGTTTCATAAACTCTGTTATAGTCCATTCCAAGACAGTATTCATGCATCAGCTCCAGTATGTTTTTATAATCGGTATCATCACCGTTTGGTGAGAGAAGAAGTGAAATATTTCCGCCCTTGTCCATGTAATCGTCAATTTTTTGTTTTTCTTCACTTGTAATATCTTTTTTAGGACCGGGTACAATAATAATAGCTGCATCATCCGGAACTGCATCTTCAGTTGTCAGGTTTAGTTCTTTTGCTTCATAATTGTAATTTTTCAGATTTTTTTTGAAATTTGTGTAATTGTCTTCAAGAGTTTTTTCACCGTGTCCGGTAAGAAAATAAACTGAAGGGACAGTTCCCTCAACTACTGATTTGATTGCGCCTGTTATGTAGTTTTCTCCTTGGAAAAAAGCATTTTCAACGATAAAATTACCCGTTGAATCATAATCGCCCTCATAAACGTACATCGAAGTACTTGGAATTCTCTTAATTATATCGCCGCACTTTACAACGATATCTCCCGATTTGATATTTAAATATCCGCTGGGATTAAGTTCATTTACAATATCCGGATTTGTATCGGGATTTATATCAATAAAGTTAATATTTTCATATTCGCTGTACTGATCCATCATATTTGTGAATGCTATCATATCGTCGTCTTCTCTTATATCTTCCATTTCCATGAGAAGATATAAGTCAACTTTTTTATCCAGCTTATCAAGATAATCTCTTGTTGTATCGCTTAAGCTGTAAAGCTTATTAGGAGTCATATCCATTTTAACGTCCAGAAATGACGCTGCTACATTTATAAGTATAACCGCTGCCAGCAGCATTATGGCAAATGTCCACGCAATAGTGGTAAATTTTATATTCTTTTTTGATTTTTTTGTATTGCTCATTTATAAGTTACCCCCTGCTCCAGCGTCTTTTCTCAACGGAAATTATTGTAAATCCAACGAAAAGAATTGTGGCTGTAATAAAGAAAATCAGATCTGCTATACTGAAAAGTCCCTGAGAGAAAGAAACGAATCTTTCCTGTGTGGAAAAACTGCCGATAATCTGTGCGACCTTCGGGAGATTAGTGAATAATCCGCTGTCCTTGAAATTGTCTATAAATATGAGTATGATCATAGCCCCTTCACCGAGAATAGCGGCAATAATCGGACTTTCCGTAAATGAAGACATAAGTATGCCTACCGCAATGCAGACAAGTCCCCAAAGGAAAAATCCCAGATATCCGCAGATTAAGCTTGACCACACTACTTCGCCTGTTAGTACTGTAATAAGAGGATAAAACAGTGTAAGAACAAGCATCATAAGAAAAACAGTTGAAACTGCAAGAAATTTTGCTATTACTATTTGAAATACATTCAGCGGACTGGTCATAAGAAGAACTTCGGTTCCGCCTTTTCTTTCATCGGCAAAGGTTCTCATTGTAAGTGCGGGAATAAGGAAAATAAAGTAAAAGAAGTTGTTATAGAAAACGTTTGGAAATGAAAATTTAAATTGATTTCCCGAAAGATTAGATATACCGTTAATAAAGCTTAGTGAAAATACCAGCAGGAAAAGTGCTGCTATAACATAAGCAAACGGCGAGCAGTAATAGGAACGAAGTTCCTTTTTATATAGTGAAAACATATTATTCATCCTCCTTTTCCGAAGAATCTAAATCATCGTTGTAATAAGGATTGTTAGAATCCATTTCATTAAGAAGGTCTTTTAAACCTTTTTTCTTCGGAGCCTGTGCAGTAAGTTTTACAAATACTTCTTCGAGATTCGGTTTTTCGCTCTTTACTTCATCAATGACAAAATCTTTCTTTATCAGCTCTGCCATTATGGTTTTTCTTATATCTTCTTTTTCAATTTCTATTTTATATGTATGAATGCCTGTTTCTTCGAAAATAATATCGTTTATTCCTAAAACGCCGGATACTTTTTTTATGCATTCCGCAACAGCGTCCTTATCACCTTCGATTTTCATTACAAGCACTATAGAATTACCCATACTGTCTTCAAGATTTTTAATACTGTCTACCGCTCTGATTTCTCCGTGGCTGATAATAACAACTCTTTCACACACAGCCTGAATTTCAGCGAGGATATGAGAACTCAATATAATAGTATGGTCTTTTTTCAGGGATTTTATAAGATTTCTTACCTCAATTACTTGATTGGGGTCAAGACCAACTGTAGGTTCGTCCAGAATAAGGTATTTCGGATCTCCCAAAAGAGCCTGTGCAAAGCCTACACGCTGTCTGTAACCTTTTGAAAGGTTTCGGATAAGCCTTTTTTCGACATCTTTGATTTTCAGTTTTTCCATGGCGGATTCAACCTGTTGGCTGCGTTCACTTCTTTTTATACCTTTAATACCGGCAGCAAATTTTAAGTATTCTTTAACCTTCATATCAAGGTATACAGGAGGAATTTCAGGCAGATAGCCTATCATTTTCTTTGCCTCTGAGGGATTTTCTGCAATGTCAAGACCGTTTATTGTAACAGTTCCGCTTGTAGAGGGCAAAAAACCCGTAATAATGTTCATAGTAGTTGATTTTCCTGCGCCGTTAGGCCCGAGAAATCCAAGAATTTCGTTGTCATTGACCGTAAAGCTTAGGTTTTTGACAGCGGCATTCCGGCCGTAAAACTTAGTAAGATTTTTTATTTGGATCATTTATATACCATGCCTTTCATAATTTATCGGATAAAATCCGTTGGAGTGCTCTTTTTTAGAGATGTAAACCCTAAATTTACTGTAGTTATACACTTTTTCATTATCCCAAAAAAATATGAATAGAATATTAATAAATTGTAACTATATTATTAATGTTTGTGTAATTTCCCCAAAAAATCCAAGAGAGATGATAATATTCTAAATTAAAATTGTGAAATTCATGTGAAGAATGATTGTGAATGAAATGAACAGAAATAAGTGATTATATTCTATATACAAAAAAATAATGTATTTTTAGGCGGTGTTGGCATAATTAACAAAAGAAAAACAATTAGTCTGTGCAAGTATACAATTTTTATTTTCAATGCTTTAAGATTTTAGTCAAAGTGTTGACATTTTAAAACTCTTGATTTATAATATGATTATGAAATTTTATAGCGCATTTTGTGACGTTTTGTGACAATGCTGTAAAATTTAAGCTGATGAAACGTGACGAGTCAGCTTAAAATGATGAAACGATATTTTATATTGTGAAAACCAATCCAAATGAGAGGGGAAATAGTGATGATACTTAAGAAGAAAAAAGCTGTTATTGCAGCAATTCTTTCAGCAGCTCTTACAGTTAGTGCTATGATGCCGGCAGTTTCGGCAGCAGGTACAAGAACTAAAGAAGAAGCATACGGCGATTCAACATATGCTCAGAGATTCCTGTCACTGTATGACGATGTTGTTACAAACGGTGAAGAGAATGGTTATTTGAGTTCTAAGAATAAGGCTTCAGGCGGTTTTGGCGTACCTTACCATGCAGTTGAAGAACTTATTATCGAAGCTCCTGACTACGGTCATGAAACAACATCAGAAGCTATGTCATACATTGTATGGATGGCAGCTATGAGAGATTATATTTCTCGTAAGGACGGCGTTACAAAGGCAGACGGCAGTGCTGTTGATCAGACAAATGACCTTGCAAAAGCATGGAAGACAATGGAAATCATGATTCCTGGTCCGGTAGGCGGCGGCTTTGGTACACAGTCCACTAAGGGCGGTATCAGCGTTATGGATAAGACAGAATTATCCGCAACTTACTGCGAAGAATGGGATACACCGGAAACATATCCGACTGCTCAGCATCAGGGAAATAACGGTATAAATCCGATTCATTCTAAATTTACACAGGTATACAGCGGCGATAAGGGTCTTTACTTAATGCATTGGCTCGCTGACGTTGATGACTGGTATGGATACGGCGGAGGCAACGGTAAATTTACATTTATAAATACATTCCAGCGTGGTGCTCAGGAATCTTGTTGGGAAACAGTTCCTCATCCTTGTGTTGAAGATCTTCAGTACGGTATGAAGGGCACAAGAGGTCTTAAGGGTATTTTTAATACAGACTCACAGGTTTCAGAACAGTATGCATATACAAATGCGCCTGACGCTGAAGACCGTGCTATTCAGGCTGTTTACGCTGCTAACAGATGGGGTGTAGGTGACACTTCTATTACAGCTAAGGCTGGTAAAATGGGTGACCAGCTGAGAAACAACATGTTTGATAAATACTACAAGAAGATCGGTGCTTGTAATGAGTGGGATATGTCTAATAGCTATGAAAGCGCTCATTACCTGATGTCATGGTATACATCATGGGGCGGCACAACAAGAGATGACCAGGGTGCATGGGCATGGCAGATTGGTGCCAGCCACTGTCACGAGTTCTATCAGAACCCATTGGCAGCTTACGCACTTCTTGAAGATGACGGACTAAGACAAGGCATGAAGTCAGGCGATCAGGCTATTAAGGACTATACAGAATCCTTGAAGAGACAGCTTGAATTCTATTTATGGCTACAGTCAGCTAACGGTCCTATTGCCGGCGGTGCTACAAGCTCATGGCACGGAAGATATCTGAAGTATGAATACCTTGCAGGTGTAGATGACGAATATATCAATAAGTATGGTACAAATATTCCTACTCAGTTCTATAACATGGCTTATCAGGAACACCCTGTATATGCTGACCCTGGTTCAAACCATTGGATCGGTAACCAGGTATGGGCAATTCAGCGTCTTGCAGAGCTTCGTTATGTAATTAAAACAGGTAATACAAATTCTTATGTAGAAGCAGTTAAGCTCCAGCAGCTGAATAATGGCACTCCTACAGAAATGACAATAGAACAGGCTCTTGATGCTATTCTTGACAGATGGGTTGAATGGTTCCTTAATGAAGTTCAGCTTCTTGAAGACGGAACATATACAATTCCTGCAACACTTGATTGGTATGGTCAGCCTACAACATGGACCGGCACATATGATCCGGAAGCAAATAAAGACTTGACATGTGAAGTAACTGCACGTGGTACTTCTGACCTTGGTTGTGTATCTTCACTTGCAAATACACTTATTTAC
Organism: uncultured Oscillospiraceae bacterium; assembly: GCA_949745795.1. Classification (GTDB taxonomy): domain Bacteria; phylum Bacillota; class Clostridia; order Oscillospirales; family Ruminococcaceae; genus Porcipelethomonas. The sequence continues at coordinate 26,132 of CATKAZ010000096.1, forward strand.
TATGCTAAGTGTCATGATGTTAAACCTGAAGCAGCATATACAGATAGCAGTAAAGTGGCTGAAAAGGCTCTTTATACTGCACATGAGCTCCTTGACCGTGAATGGGCAATGGGTCGTGATAATATCGGTCTTTCTGTTGACGAAACAAACGGTAGCATGGTAAGATTGTTTGAACAGGATGTATGGGTACCTACAAATTACAACGGTACAATGCCTAATGGTGATACAATTGCTAACGGCGCAACATTCTTAAGCATTCGTTCACAGTACCTTGGTGAAAACGGAGACGGTACAAATAACAGCGCAAGTGTTAAGTATGGCACAAGCACAGAAATTGACGGTAAATACTACACTGATAACAGAGGTTATGTAGCTAAGTTTAAGGAAGCTTATGATTCAGTAGGCGAAAATGCTTCATCAGAAGCTAAGGAAGAAGCTATGAAGTCTGTTACACTTAATTACCACAGATTCTGGCATGCAGGCGATATTCTTATGGCTCTTGGTACTATGTATGATCTCTACCCAGAGGTTCTTCCTGGAACTCAAGATGCAGAAACTGTTGATAAGACAGAAATCACTGTAGCAGTTGGCGAAACAGATAAAATTACTCCTTCAAAGGATGGCTGTACATTTGAATCTGCTGATCCTACAATAGCTACTGTTGACGAAAACGGTGTTGTTACAGGTGTTGCTGAAGGCGAAACAACAGTTGTTGTTAAGTTCCCATCAGGAACAGAAAAGGTTGTAACAGTAAAAGTAACTGATACTACTGAAGATGATGATTACCTATATGGAGACGTTAACCTTGATGGATTCGTTAATTCAACTGATGTTGTTGTTCTTAACAAATATCTGTTAAGTGATACAAAGTACGCTCTTCAAAATGAAAAGGCATATGAACAGGCTCAGACTGTTTATGATGATGTAATTAACTCACAGGATGCTATGGCTATTGTAAACTATGTTCTTGAATTAATAACTATAGAAGATTTAGGTCCTGGAAAATAATGTTTTTCATTTTAATTCCTTTTTTATAATTCCTATTTAATCCCTAAAATCCGGTCTTTGTAAAAAGACCGGATTTTTTTGCTTATTTTACTTGATTTCTTTAATCAGGAATGCTATAATAAAGTGATAGTATATTGTGAACAAATGTATGGGAGGGTGATTTTGTGATCCGAAGTATGACAGGCTATGGCCGTGAACAGAAAATAGTTGATCAGAGAGAAATAACAGTTGAAATTAAGTCGGTAAATCATAGATATTTTGAACTTTCTGCTCGTGTGCCCAGGGTATATGGATATATTGAAGAAAAATTGAAATCATTTATAAAAGGCAGTATTTCACGTGGAAAAATCGAAGTGAATGTTACTATAAATAATTTAAACGGAAAAGAAGCAAAAATCAGTGTAGATAAATTAATGGCCGCAGGATATATAAATGCATTGAAAACGGCAAATGAAGAATTACATATGACGAATGATATAACACTTTCCACTTTAATAAAGTTTTCGGATATTTTTAATGTTCAAAAAATTGCGGAGGATGAGGAAAAAATCTGGGAAGATGTTTGCAGTGTTGCAAATGACGCATTGGCTAAATTTATTGATATGCGTCAAATGGAGGGGGAACATCTTAAAAAGGATTTGATTGATAAAATACATAATAATGAAGAAATGCTGGGAATAATAGAAAAAACCGCTCCTCTGACTGCTGAAAGTTATCGCAATAGATTATATGCTAAGTTAAAGGAAGTTTTGGAAGATACAAATATTGATGAACAGCGAATTTTGACTGAAGCAGCAGTTTTTGCTGAAAAAATTGCAATAGACGAAGAGATTGTAAGGCTTAAAAGTCATATGAAACAATTCAGAGAGCTGCTTGAAACAGATGAACCGATTGGCAGAAAACTGGATTTTCTTGTTCAGGAAATTAACAGAGAAATTAATACTATTGGTTCAAAGGCACAAAATTTGGAAGTCACAAAGTGTGTTGTAAATATGAAATCTGAAGTTGAAAAGATTAGAGAACAGATTCAAAATATAGAATAGTGGGGGTATTATGCAGCTGATAAATATAGGCTTTGGAAATATGATTTCTTCTTCAAAGCTGGTAGCTATTGTAAGTCCCGAATCTGCTCCTATAAAACGAATTATTCAGGAAGCAAGAGATACGGGACGGCTTATTGATGCTACTTACGGTAGAAGAACCAGGGCTGTGATTATTATGGACAGTGACCATATAATTTTGTCGGCGATTCAGCCGGAAACGGTTGCTGCCAGACTTGATGAGGAGGAACAGTCTGAAGATGAATAAGGGACTGATGATCGTAGTTTCTGCTCCGTCGGGATGCGGAAAGGGAACTGTTTTAAATGAAATATTAAAAGATAAAAATTTTTATTACTCTGTTTCCGCAACAACACGTGCTCCCAGAGAAGGAGAGGTAGACGGAGTAAATTATCGTTTTATTACAAAAAGCGAATTTGAAAAATTGATTGCCCAAAACGGAATGCTGGAATATGCAAAGTATTGCGATAATTATTATGGAACTCCCAGAGAGATTCTTGAGGAAAAAATGAATGAAGGTATAGATGTTATTCTTGAGATAGAGGTTCAGGGGGCAATGCAGGTTAAAAAGCTTTGCCCGGAAGCGGTGTTTATTTTCATAGCTCCGCCGTCTATTGCCGAACTTGAACGCCGTTTGAAAAAACGGGGTACAGAATCAGATGAAATTATTGCAAAAAGAGTTTCTGAAGCTGCCGGAGAAATCAGGCAGGCGGTAAACTATGATTATGTTGTTGTAAATGCAGCGCTGGAAGACGCTGTTGAAGATTTTAAAACTATTGTTAAAGCAGAAAAATTAAAAACTGCTTATGCTGAAAATTTAATTAATGAGGTGCTTGAAAATGCTTAGACCGGCTATAACACAATTGATTTCTAAAAATGACAGTTATTATTCTCTTGTAATCGGAGTTGCAAAACGTGCAAGAGAAGTTGCTGATGAGCTTGCAGACGAAAAGAAAACTCTTGAAGAAAAACCAGTTAAGACAGCTGTTGAAGAATTTGCAGCAGGAAAATATAAGATTTTAGAATATAAGCCGTCAAATGATGAAAACTGATAAATACCAACGGAGGTGCCGATGCAGTTTTGTTTACTGAACTGAAAGCGCTGGTTGCTGTAAGTGCGGCGTCATTTGCCTTTGATAAAGCTTTTTCGTATCTTATACCGGAATCACTTGCTGAAAAGGCAGTTCCGGGAGTGAGGGTTCTTATACCTTTTGGTAAGGGTAACAGAAAAAGAGTCGGACTCATTCTAGGAATTGAAAAACTTGAAGAATATGAAGCCGGAAGGCTTAAAGCGATTATTTCAATTGCAGATAATATTCCCGTTCTAAATGATGAAATGCTTGATTTGGTTAATTGGCTGCGGGAAAATACTTTTTGTACCTATTATGACGCAGTAAGAACTATACTTCCTTCCGGAATGAATATAAATATCCGGGAGCACTATTTTTTAAATAAAAACTGTTCTGATATTAGTCTTACGGAAAAGGAAAATAAGATTCTCGATTTTCTTCATGAAAATGCAGATACTGATAGTGCTGCCGAGGAAGTAAAAGCACAGGGAAACGGTTTAGTTCTGGAATCGTTGATATCAAAGGGTATTTTAAAATATGAGCTGACAGGAAAACAAAATATCGGTGACAGTAGTATAAAAATGCTGGAGCTTACCGAAAGCTATAAAAAATCTCCGGAAAGCTTTAAACTTACTGCAAAGCAGAAAATGCTTGCGGATATTTTAGCAGAACATGATGAGATTTCCGTTAAGGAGGCATGTTATCTTTGCGGTGTAGGAATAACTGTAGAAAAAAAGCTTGTTGAAAAAGGCGCTGCCAGAGAATATGATTATGAGGTATTCCGTTCTGTAAATATCGGAGTGAATGACAGTCGTTCTCTCAATTCGATCGTACTGACCGATGAACAGCGAAGGGTATATGAAAGAGTCAGAGAACAGATGCATACGGGTAATCCTCATTGTTTTCTGCTTCACGGAGTTACAGGAAGCGGCAAAACATCGGTATTTGAAAAGCTTATCGGAGAGTGTATTTCTTCGGGTAAACAAGCAGTCTTGCTAATACCCGAAATTTCCCTTACGCCTCAGACGGTACGCAGATTTCGGGAACTGTTCGGAGAAACTGTTGCGGTGATCCACAGCAGCTTGTCCTTGGGACAGCGTATGGACGAGTATAAAAGAATAAAACGGGGTTTGGCAAAAATCGCAGTGGGAACACGCAGTGCAGTTTTTGCTCCGTTTGAAAATATAGGTCTTATTATTGTTGATGAAGAAGGGGAACGCTCATATAAATCTGACAGTGCGCCGAGGTATAACGCTATAGATGTGGCAAAAAAAAGATGCCGTACTCATAATGCGGTTTTATTGCTGGCATCTGCAACACCGTCTATTGAAAGCTATTATTATGCGCAAAAAGGGATATATGAGCTTCTTGAAATGAAAAAGCGTTATTCGGGAACGATTCTTCCTCATGTCGGTATCGTTGATATGAATGAGGAAAGATACGACGGAAACGCTTCGGAATTCAGCAATATTTTAATAGATGAAATAACTGAAAATTTAAATAATAATGAGCAGACGATTCTTCTTCTTAACAGAAGAGGATATCATACTATAATAAGCTGCTGTGACTGTCATAAGCCTGTTTACTGCCCTAATTGCAGCATTCCTATGACATATCATAAGATAAATAATACGCTTATGTGCCATTACTGCGGGCATAGTCAGCCGCCTGTTGAAAGCTGCACGGAGTGCGGAAGCAACAGATTAAAACAAATGGGATTTGGTACTCAGAAGCTGGAGGAACAGCTGAGCAAGCTTTTTCCTCAGGCTCGTATTCTTAGAATGGATGCCGATACTACCATGTCAAAATATTCATATGAAAGAAATTTTAAGGATTTTGGTCAGGGAAAGTATGATATTATGATCGGTACTCAAATGATAGGTAAAGGTCTTGATTTTCCAAATGTTACTCTTGTGGGAATTTTATCTGTGGATAAAGCTCTTTATGCAGGAGATTTCCGGAGCTATGAAAGAACATTTTCACTGGCAGCTCAGGTTGTGGGCAGAGCGGGAAGAGGAGAAAAGTCCGGAAGAGCGTACCTGCAAACATTTATGCCTGACCATTATGTACTGAATCTTGCGGCAAAGCAGGATTATAAAGCGTTTTACAAGGAGGAAATTCTAATCAGAAAAGCGTTGCTTTTTCCGCCTGTATGTGATATCTGCGTACTTGGAATAAGCAGTGAGGATGATGAAAAATCGGAAGAAATGTCAGAAAAAATTCTTGAAATTATAAGGGATTTAGTAAAAAACGGCGTAAATTTTCCGCTTAGAGTTTTAGGACCTGTAAAGTGTTCCTACGGAAAAATAAACGGCAAATTTAGGTACAGACTGATTTTAAAATGTAAAAATACATATGATTTCAGAAATTTTGTCAGGGAGATACTGGCGGAAGCAGGACGTGCAAAGGAATTTAAAAATGTTAATGTTTACGCTGATATTAACGGTGATATCGGCATATAGTATATAGCGGAGGAAATTATGGCACTTAGAAAAATTGTAACAAAGGAAGACCCGATTTTAAGAAAGGTCTGCAAGCCTGTTGAAGTTTTTGACGAAAAGCTGGCTTGTTTGATTGACGATATGATACAGACTTTAAAAAAAGCACAGGGAGTCGGTCTTGCTGCACCGCAGGTTGGATTTCTCAAAAGAATTTTTATTATGGATCTCGGTGATGAAATGATAGAATGTATAAATCCCGAAATTATTAAAACAGGCGGAAAACAAAGAGTTGTAGAAGGGTGTCTGTCTTGTCCGGACGATTGGGGATATGTGACCAGACCTAATAAGTGCAGGCTTCGGGCACAAAACAGGTACGGCGAATATTTTGAACTGAATCTTAAGGAATTAGGTGCTCAGTGTGCCTGCCACGAGAATGATCATCTTGACGGTAAACTTTTCGTTGATATAATAGAAGAAAGGGTACAGCCGGGGGAGGACAAGTAAATGAAAATAGTTTTTATGGGAACTCCTGATTTTGCAGTACCGTGCCTGAAAGCGCTTGCAGAAAACGGTCATGATATAAGGGCAGTTTTTACACAGCCGGACAGACCCAAGGGCAGAGGATATAAAATGGTATCTCCTCCGGTAAAGAAGTGTGCGGAGGAATATGATTTACCTGTATTTCAGCCCCTTTCACTGCGCAGAGGAGAAGACGCTGAAAAGTCATTGACAGTTCTCAGAGAGATTTCTCCTGAGCTTATTATAGTTGTGGCTTATGGTCAGATTCTTCCCAAGGAAGTACTTGAGCTTCCGAAACACGGGTGTATAAACATTCATGCATCTCTTCTTCCGGAGTACAGAGGAGCAGCTCCTATTCAAAGATGCGTTCTCGACGGAAAAACCAAAACCGGAGTTACATCAATGCTGATGGAGGAAGGTTTGGATACAGGCGATATGCTCATAAAAAAAGAACTTGAGATAGGCAGGAATGAAACGGCGTCTGAGCTTCATGACAGACTCTCCGAAATCGGAGCAGAGGTGCTGCTGGAAACTGTAAAGGCGGTAGAAAATGAAAATCTTACACCTGTAAAACAGGATGATTCGCTTTCTACTTATGCAAAGATGATAACGAAGGATATGAGTGAGCTTGATTTTTCAAAGCCTGCTGAAGAGATCCATAATATAATCAGGGGTATTACGGGTTTTACTATGCTGGACGGCAAACGTCTTAAGATTTACAGAAGCCGTGTTATAGGAGAAAGTGCAAACGAGTTTGGAACGGTTGAAAATCCGGATAATTTTACTGTTGTATGCGGAGACGGAAAATGTATTGAATTTACAGAGATTCAGTATGAAGGCGGGAAACGAATGAGTACAGAAAATTTTCTTAGAGGAAGAAAGCTTGTTAAGGGACAAAAGCTGGGGTAAGGAAAGGAATTATTATGTTTTTTTATAATTATTACTGGCTTGCACTGATACCGCTTGTTATTGCAATGATAGCGTCGGCAAATGTAAAATCAACCTATTCTAAGTATGAAAAAATCAAAAACGGAAGAGGTCTGACAGGAGCTATGGCGGCAAGGCAGATTCTTGACGCAAACGGTCTTTATAATATCAGAATTGAGTATGTGGCAGGTCAGCTTTCCGATCATTTTGATCCACGATCAAATGTTGTGAGGCTTTCAGATTCAACTTATAACAGTACTTCCGTAGCGGCTGTGGGAGTTGCGGCTCATGAAGTGGGACATGCAATTCAATATGCTAAGGGATATACGCCAATGAAATTAAGAAGCGCCATAATCCCACTTACAAATATAGGCTCTTCACTTTCCTATCCTTTGGTTTTGCTGGGATTAATCATTGGTAATTCGTATATGTCCGATTTTTTTGTAAATGCAGGAATAATTCTTTTTCTTACTGTCGTTATTTTTCAGTTTGCGACGTTATTTGTAGAATTCAATGCAAGCTCAAGAGCCATGAAAACTCTTGAAACTGACCATATACTTGAAGGCGATGAGCTTTCTATGTCAAGAAAGGTTCTGACTGCCGCTGCCTTAACATATGTTGCGGCGCTGTTTACAGCAATAATGAACCTTATAAGACTTTTATTAATAGCATCAAATAGAAACAGGCGGAATTAATGGATAATGCAAGATTACAGGCAGTAAAGCTGCTGGGAAAAACGTTTTCTAAGGGAGGATATTCAAATATTCTTCTTGATAAGACCTTATCTGAAACTTCAATGGGTGAAAAGGATAAAAGCTTCTGCGCTGCTTTGTACTATGGAGTTTTAGAACGAAGAATTACTCTGGATTATATTATTGAAGGGTATAGCCGCATGAAGCTATCAAAGCTTCGTCCTGAAATACTTAATATTCTAAGAATCGGGATTTATCAGCTTAAGTTTATGGATAATATTCCTGACAGTGCGGCGGTGAATGAAAGTGTAAATATTGCCGGAAAGTTAAAGCTTGGCGGTCTTTCTGGATTTGTAAATGCGGTATTAAGAAATTTTTTACGAGACGGTAAACAGATAAAATATCCGGAAAATAATATTAAAAAATTGTCGGTTGAATATTCTGCACCGGAATGGCTTGTTAATTTGCTTTTGGAAAATTATTCTGACAGTCAGACTGCTTCACTGCTTGAGAGTTCGGTTAAAAAGCCTCCCGTCACTATAAGGTTAAATAATCTTAAAGGTGAAGCATCTCAAATAATTGAAAAGCTTTCGGATTTTTCTCCTGAAAGTACGGCAATTGACGGGTGTTTTAAAATCAGTTACAGCGATGTTACGAAAACACAAGCCTTTAAGAACGGTTTTTTTCATGTTCAGGATATTGCTTCTCAGCTTTGCTGTATGGCATTGAATCCTAAAGAAGGAGAAACAGTACTTGATTTGTGTTCTGCCCCGGGTGGAAAAGCATTTACTCTTGCAGAGCTTATGAATGATAAAGGCAGAATATTAGCTTTTGATATCCATGCAAATAGAGTAAAACTTATTAAAAACGGTGCAGACAGACTGGGAATAAGCTGTATTGAAGCCAAAACTGGAAACGCTTCGGTTTTTGATAAGAATATTCCGATGGCAGATAAGATTTTATGTGATGTACCGTGCTCCGGTCTTGGAGTGATCAGACGCAAGCCGGAAATTAAGTATAAACACTTTGAGGAATTTGAAAGACTTCCGGAAATTCAGTATAAAATATTGGAAAATGCAGTAAAATATTTAAAACCGGGCGGAGAACTGGTTTATTCAACATGTACTGTTAATCCTGTTGAAAATGATCGGGTTATTGATAGATTTTTAATGGAAAATAAAAATTTTGAGGGAATAAAATTTCTTGAGGAATTGGGTACACCATTTGGCGATTTTAAAGTAACGCTTTTTCCGGAGAACTTTAACAGTGATGGTTTTTTTATTTCTAAAATAAAAAGGACGGAATAAATTTGGAGAAAATAGATATTTTATCCTTGACTCTCACGGAACTTGAAATGGAAATGATAAATCTGGGAGAGAAAAAATTCAGGGCAAAGCAGGTTTTTCAGTGGCTGCATGTTAAGCAGATAAAGGATTTTAGTGAAATGAGTAATATTTCATTGGAATTACGTACAAAAATCAGCGAGCATTTTTGTTTAAAATCACTAAATATGGTAAGAAGGCTTGAATCTAGTATAGATAATACTGTAAAATATCTATATGAGCTTTCTGATGGTACGTTTGTTGAAACAGTTCTTATGGAATATAATTACGGACTGAGTATCTGTGTGTCTACCCAGGTAGGGTGCAGAATGGGCTGTAAATTTTGTGCGTCAACAATAGCAGGATTTGAAAGAAACCTTGAACCTTCTGAAATTCTTCTTCAGATTTATGAAACTCAAAGAGACTGCGGAAAGCGTATATCTGGTATTGTGCTTATGGGAATAGGGGAGCCGCTTGATAATTATAAAAACGTTGTGAAATTTTTGGAGCTTGTTTCTGCCTCCGAAGGATTCGGACTGAGTCTCAGACATGTTACTCTTTCAACATGCGGAATAGTTCCGAAGATTCGGGAGCTTGCAGATTTACAGCTTGGACTTACACTGTCTGTTTCGCTTCACTGTGCAGACAATGACGGCAGAAGTGAAATAATGCCTGTAAATAAATCCTATAACGTAACAGAGCTTATAGACGCTACAAAGGAATATATCAGAAAAACCGGTCGGCGTGTTACTTATGAATACGCAGTTATTGACAATGTAAATTCGCTTAAAGGGGACGCTGAAAAGCTTGCTCACCTGATAAAGGGAATAAACTGTCATGTTAATTTAATACCGATTAATTCAGTAAAGGAAAGAAATTATAAATCAAGCCGTGAATCGGCTTTGCTGTTTCGGAAATACCTAACTGAGCTTGGAATTAATGCAACTGTCCGCAGAACGCTGGGCAGTGATATTGATGCCGCATGCGGTCAGCTCAGGCGTGAAGCATCAAAAATAAAATAGAGAATTAGAGGTGAAGGATATTGAAGTATGTCAGCGCTACTGATATAGGACTTGTCAGGGAAGAAAATCAGGATATGGTAAAGGTAGAGGAATTCTATGGTAACGTACTCGCTGTTGTTTGTGACGGTATGGGCGGAGAGCGCTCAGGACAGGACGCCAGCAGAATTGCTATAAAGGAATTTTTTGAACGGTTTGATTCGGGGTATTCGCCGTATCTTGACACTATAGGCGTGAGACAGCTTATGACAGCCTCAGTATCTGCTGCCAATTCGGTTATATATACAACAGCAAGAATGAATTACAGAAGCTTTGGTATGGGTACTACTTGTGTTGCGGCTTATATAGATGATAAATATATTTATATTTTGAATGTAGGCGACAGCCGAGCGTACTATATTGACGAAAGCGGTTTACATCAGATAACATCTGATCACACATTGGTAAATCTTCTTCTAATGCAGGGTAAAATAGAACCTGATGAGGTGCATACGCATCCTAAAAGAAATATGCTTACTAAAGCCGTAGGCGTTGAAAAGGTAATAAAGCCTGATTTTTTCCGAATGAAACGTGATGAAAAATTAACTCTTCTTTTGTGTTCTGACGGATTATCAAGCTATTGCAGTGACAACGAAATATTTAATATAATAAAATCGACTCCTTTAGAGGAAGTCACCGGTGCGCTTATTGACCTTGCACTCAGCAAGGGCGGACGGGATAATATAACCCTTGCGGTAATAACAGACTGATATAAACAGGAGTGTGGAGAATATAATGGATAAGAACATTGGAAAGAAATTGGACGGACGTTATGAGATTACAGAGCTTATCGGCGAAGGCGGAATGGCGGACGTTTATAAAGCTGTTGATATTGTAGATAACAAAATTATTGCAGTAAAGATTTTGAAAAAGGAATTTGCCGAAAGCGAAGAATTTTTAAGAAGATTCCGCAATGAATCCAAAGCAATAGCTGTTTTATCTCATCCGAATATTGTAAAAATTTATGATGTGGGATTTTCGGAAAAGATACAATTTATTGTAATGGAGTATATTGACGGTATTACTCTTAAAGAATATATGGAAAACGAGCGTGTTCTTAGCTGGAAGGATGCTGTTCATTTTGTGACACAGATTCTGAGAGCGCTTCAGCATGCTCATGAAAGAGGTATTGTACACAGAGATATTAAGCCGCAGAACATAATGATGTTTACAGACGGTACTATAAAGGTCATGGATTTCGGTATTGCAAAATTTGCCAGAGAAGAGGGCAAAACCGCAACCGATCAGGCTATAGGTACTGTTCACTATATAAGTCCGGAACAGGCCAGAGGAGATATTACCGACGCTAAAAGTGATTTATATTCCGTAGGCGTTATGCTGTATGAAATGCTGACAGGTCAAAAGCCTTTTGATACTGATAATCCGGTGTCAATTGCGGTAATGCATATGCATAATATTGCCGAACTTCCAAGAAGAATTAATCCGGATATTCCAACTCCTTTGGAGGAAATTATAGTTCATGCAATGGAAAAAAATCCTGATGACAGATATCAGACAGCAATTGAAATGATGCGGGATATTGATCGTTTTAAGGCTGATCCCGATGTAAAATTCGGTTATATTACACGCAGTCAGGAAACAGACGCCGCTACAAGATACTTTGCCGCTGTAAATGATACTCCGGAAGAAACATATAATAATGAAAAAGATCAGGGTGAAATTGATACTTATAATCATAATGATATATATGAAGATACTTATGATGAGGATTATACTGATTTTGATGAGGAGGAAAGACCTGCTAAGAAGTCTCTTTTTGTACCTATTCTTTCAGCAGTTACGGTTGTTGTAATAATGGTTGCGGTATTTTTTATCGCTACACTCGTTAAAGGCGTTTTCTCGGGTGACGGGCAAAAGAATTCTTCAGAATTTGCAATGCCGAACCTTGTCGGGATGGATTACAATCAGGCTCATGAAGCATATCCTAATCTTGATATACAGTTTGAAGCTACCGAGTGGTCTGAATTGGAAAAGGATAAAATTTTTGCACAGAATATCCCTGAGGGTGATGGTGTTAAAAAGGGTGAAGTTGTAAAAGTTAAAGTAAGCTTGGGCTCTAAAACCGTTAAAGTTCCAAACGTAAAAAATTATCATTATACTACGGCCGGAGATCTTCTGAGAGCTCAGGGACTTGAAGTTGAATTCCAATATCAGTCTAATGATGAAGTCGATGAGGAATTGGTTATTGATACTGAACCTTCTGCATTGGAAGAAGTACAGCCCGGATCTACAATACTGGTTTATGTAAGCAAGGGTTCGGAAATCGAGGAAATAGAAATGCTGGATTTTGTTGGTCAAAATATTAAGGACGCAAAGGTACAGTGCGGCGTTTGGGGACTGACCGTAAAAACTAAAAAGCAAGATTCCGGAGAAGAAGAAGGAACAATCCTGAAGCAGAGTATTGAAGAGGGCGAAAAAATTCCGGCGGATTCTACGATTATATTTACTGTAAGTACCGGAAAAGAGCCGGAGGGTGATGTTGAAATGAAGTTTTACTTCCCAAGCAGCGCTACGGGAAGATTTACCATTACCGCTTATCAGAACGGAGTGGCAATTTATGAAAGCTTTACACTGTCGGCGGATTATTCAAAAGAAAATCTTATTACGGTACGGGGAAAAGGAAAAGACGCAACAATTACTATGGTTTTGACAAATTTGAGTAATAATCTTACCTGCGAGTTGGGACGTTACAGTATGAATTTTGAAGAAGGAACATTCTCGATAATTGACGAGGATATTGACAGAGCATTCCAGACTGTTGATGGACTATATGTAGAGCCTACGGACGCTCCGCCGGTTCAACAGCCTACAGATGCTCCGCAGGATCAGACAGATGCTCCGGTAGCGAATGATGATTCGTCCGGAGAAGGTGAAGAATAACATGCAGGGTATTATAGTAAAATCAATCGGAGGACTCTACTTTGCAGAGTCCTCCGACACCATATTTGAATGTAAGGCAAGAGGAGTTTTCAGAAAAAAAGGCATTGTTCCGTGCGTAGGGGACAGAGCTGAATTTGCAAACGGAGTAATAACTGAAATACTTCCGAGAAAAAATTATATTATCAGACCTCCTCTTGCAAATCTTGATCAATTGATATTTGTGGTTTCGGTTACGGAACCGTCACCCAATCTGTTAATTCTCGATAAATTTATTGCAGTTGCGGAATATCAGAATATTGAGCCTGTGATAGTATTGACAAAGGTTGACCTTGAAGGCTATGACAATATACTTGATATATATCGTCAGGCAGGAATTAATGTTTATATAATTGATTATAACAGTGAAAATCCCGCAGACCGGATAAGACAGCTTTTAAAGGATAAAATAAGTGCCTTTACGGGAAACAGCGGCGCAGGAAAATCAACTCTTCTCAATGAAGTGTGCGGAGATTTTAACATTCCGACAGGTGAAATAAGTCAGAAACTGGGAAGGGGCAAGCATACTACCCGACATGCTGAACTTTATAAAATGCCATGGGGCGGATATATCGCAGATACTCCCGGATTTTCAACCTTTGAAACAAATAAGTATAATATTATCAAAAAAGAAGAGCTTGCCGGATGCTTCAGAGAATTTACAAAATTTGACGGGGATTGTAAATTCCGTGACTGTTCGCATACTAAGGAAAAGGGATGCCGTATTATTGAGGCCGTAAGTAACGGTGATATACCGAAAAGCAGACATGAAAGCTATTGCTGTATGTACGAGGAAGCTAAACAAATAAAAGAATGGGAGCTGTAGTTATTGGGACAGAATATTAAATGCTATATTTTTGCAGGTTCGCCGGACGCCGAATGTTCCGGGGTTGAATTTGACCGGCATAGTTATGTTATCTGTGCTGACGGCGGATATGCTTTGGCCAAAAAAATGGGTATAAAGCCTGATGTAATCATCGGGGATTTTGATACTTATAAGTCGCAGCTTCCGGAAAACTGTGAAATTATACGGCATCCCGCAGAGAAAGACGATACGGATACAATGCTTGCAGTAAAGCTTGCGTTAAACAGAGGGTTTAGGCATCTGGTTATATGCGGTGCGATCGGCGGCAGACTTGACCATACTATGGCAAACATTCAAACTTTAAGATACATTTTCAAGCACGGCGCTTACGGAGAGCTTGCCGGAGACGGAAGTTATGTTACCATGCAGGGACCGGGCGTTAAGGTATACAGCCGTATGAGCGGATATTACTTTTCAATGTTCTCATATACTGAGGAATGCACAGGTATTACTGCCACAGGATTTCAGTATCCTTTGAAAAATGCCGTACTGAAAAGCAGTTTTCCATTGGGAGTAAGCAATAAGGTTACAGGTAAATCAGGTATTGTATCACTGGAAAAAGGCATTTTATTGATAATTTTTTCAAAAGATATGAACCAAAATTGAAAATCCGAATATAATGGAGTATAAACTTGATTGGAGGGAATGCAATGAAAATAGTTGTTATTAAAAGTCCGAAATTTTTGTCAGGTATACTTAGAGTTATTTTCAAAATTAAAAAGGAAGAACCAACAGAATAGTAAAACATAAAAAAGGGACTTTTTCAATTGTGAAAAGTCCCTTGATTCTTTATTTATTTTGTTCCATTTCGTTTCTTAGATTTTTTAAATTTTGGTTGCAGTAATATAATATTTCGTGCATAAGATTTACTCCGTAAGAGAAGTTATCACCGTCAGCAGGATTTAAGTCAGTACGGTAGGCAAGTATAAATAGAATTTCTTCAACTCCTCTTGATATTCTTAGAGTATTGTCAAGCTTATTAATTACATCTAAATCGGTCATATTTAATTTCCTTTCTGTTTTTATTGACAACCCACGAAAGGAATGCTATAATAGATTTAGCAGATTCCTTTCGAGGGTTTGTGTGTATAACGGTAACGCTTAACTTGCGATGTGGGGCGTTATCGTTATTTTTTTATATCAGACTTTAATTTTTCAATCCCTCTGCGAACGGCTTCGGCTTTTTCAACATTTTCCTGCTTGCAATAAGCTTTTAATGTTTCAAAGCTTTCATTGTCAAGCCTTACAGTTATTCTTTCGCTTTTAGGATTTTCAATTTTAGGTCTGCCTGTTCGTGGACTCATGTTTTCACCTCACTTTATGTCTGCCACTAAAAACATTATAAACTATGTCTGCCAAAAAGTCAATACTTTTTTAAAAAATATTGACTTCTTCCCCAAAATAATGCTATAATAGATTTAGCAGATTCCTTTCGAGGGTTTGTTGTTGTAACGGTAACGCTTTGTTTTCGATTGTGGGGCGTTATCGTTATTTTTTTCCCTCAAGCAGTAAATAAATACCTTGCCTTATTGCTTCACCTTTGGTTATTCCGTGTTCTTCACAATACTTTTTTAATTTGGCTTCTGTTTGTGCATCAAGACGAATGCTGTAGCGAATATTCTTTGGATTTTCTGCTTTAGGACGTCCTATTTGTGACATATGACACCTCACTTTCTGCCACACTATTATTATACAGTATGCGTGACAAAAAGTCAATACTTTATTTTTTGTCCTGTGACATAAGTAAATGAATGCCTTGCCTAATGGCTTCTGCTTTTGTGATGTTATTTTTTTCACAGTACTCTAATAATTGCTTATGCATTTCGTCATTAAGCCTTACTTTGACGTCATTTACTTTTGGACTGTCAGTAGGTCTGCCCATTTTTTTGGAACGCATATTATCACCTCACTTTAGAGTTCCAAATATATTATATACTATTGAGTTCCATAAGTCAATACTTTTTAAAAATTTTTTATTTTACCTATTGACATTTTATGGTATTAATGATATAATAAAACTACGGAAAATATTTTTTGATTTTGCCTTCCTTATAGGCGATAGTAACGCTCTGTTTAACAGCAGGGCGTTACTGCTATTTAATTGAGTTAATATTGATTTTTATGTCTTGACATTTTTAACGGTAATGCAAATGCGTTGCCGTTTTTACTTTTATCTGCAATAATTTCTCATAATATAGAAAGCATTTTCATATAAATTTATTATATGGAGGTGTATTATGGAAGAATTAAAAACTGAAACAGCAGCGGAAAATTCTCAAGATACAGCGGATAGTTCGCAAGAACCTGTTGATTTAATTGAAATGGTAAGAGCAAAGCACAGTGAAGGAGCTGTGCATACCTCAGAACGCATGAGCGACGTATTGTTTATGCAGTTGATTTTATGTGTCCTTTTAGTACTGGTATTTGCGGTTATTAAAATGATTGAGGCCGATACGACTGAATGGTTTGTGTCTGAATTTAAAAGTATGACCAACGGCGCAGCGGAAGAGTTTATAAAACAAGCAGTCAGTAAGGCAGTGCAGTACATAAAATGATTAATATACGTATTGCCGGAATGAAAATCTCTTTTGAATTCGGATTTTTTGCAGTTGCGGCAGTTTTTTGTCTGCTGGACGCTCCGGAATTGGCTTTGACTGCGCTATGTGCTTGTGTTATTCATGAGATCGGACACTGTGCCGCCGCAGTTATTTCGGATATAAAAGTAGAACAGCTTGTGTTTTGGGCAGGGGGAGTAAGAATGATTTCATCTTCACTGCTGAAACCCACATATTCTGAAATTTTTGTTCTTTTTGCCGGACCGTTTTTTAATTTTGGGGCAGCTTTGTTTTTTTATATTACCGGTGCGGACTGGGCATTTTCAGTAAATTTGATATTAGGTTTGTTTAATCTTCTTCCGTTTTCAAATTTGGACGGGGGAGCGGTACTTAGAAAAATTCTTGAGCATTATGAATTGAACAGCAGTTTAATTATGAGGGCAATAGCAATAATATCTGCCGCTGTTATAATTGCATTTTTTTATACTTTTAAGACAAACAATATAACAGGTTATATTACTGTTATTCTTTTGACGGTTTATGAATTCTGCTATTGATTCTTATTCTGTTTTATAGTACAATATGAATATAACATAAATTTGAAAAGGAATATAAAAATGCTGAGAGAAAAAATTGAAAGGTTTTTGCTGGACGTGCAGAAGCCTGCAAGATATATAGGCGGTGAGCCGGGAAGTGTTATAAAGGATAAAGAAAAAGTCAGCGTACGCTTTGCTTTTTGTTTTCCCGATTCCTATGACATAGGCATGTCTCATTTGGGAATGAAAATACTTTATTCGCTTACCAATCAGAGAGAAGATTACTGGTGCGAGAGAGTATTTGCTCCCGGAACTGATTTTGAAGAAATTATGCGCAGGGAAAATATACCTCTTTATGCGCTGGAAAGTCTTGATCCTGTGAAGGACTTTGATTTTATCGGATTTACTATGCAGTACGAGCTTTCTTATACGAATGTGCTGAACATGCTTGATTTGGCAGGTATTCCTGTATTTGCAAAGGACAGAGGTAACGAACTTTTTAATATTGTAGTTGCCGGAGGTCCTTGCGTGTGCAATCCCGAACCGCTGGCAGATTTTTTTGATCTGTTTATTTTGGGTGAGGGAGAAGAAGTAAATCTTGAACTTATGGATTTATATAAAGAGATGAAGAGTAAGGGAGCCTCCAAAAAAGAATTTTTAAGAAAAGCCGCAGATATTCAGGGGATTTATGTTCCGTCGCTTTACGATGTCAGTTATAATGAAGACGGTACAGTCTGCCGCATTGCTCCTCTTGACGGCGTTTCTCCGGCAGTTAAAAAGCGTATTATTGACGATTTTGATAAGGTTTTCTATCCGGAGGAGTTTGTAGTTCCGTTTACTGATATTGTCCACAACCGTGCGTCTGTAGAGGTTCTTAGGGGCTGTATAAGAGGGTGCAGATTCTGTCAGGCAGGATTTTTATATCGGCCGTTTAGAGAAAAATCAGCGGAAACAGTATGCGGACAGGCAAAAGCGCTATGTGAAAATACCGGATATGAGGAGTTATCCTTAGCGTCGCTGAGCACTTCCGATCACTCTGAAATTGCAGATATTCTAAGCGGATTAATACCGTATACGGAAAAGGAACATGTAAATTTATCGTTGCCGTCTTTGAGGGTTGATAACTTTTCAAAGGAGCTTATGGACGAAATCAAAAAGGTACGCAAAAGCGGATTAACCTTTGCTCCCGAAGCAGGCACTCAGCGTCTGAGAGATGTTATAAACAAAAATGTTACAGAAGATGAAGTTATGAGAACCTGCCGTACTGCATTCGAGGGCGGATATACAAACGTAAAGCTTTATTTTATGATGGGACTCCCAACTGAAACAGATGAGGACATTAAAGGTATTATTGAACTGGCACAAAGGGTAGTGGATCTTTTTTATTCGATTTCGGGCAGACCGAAGGGAAAAGGCGTTCAGGTTTCGATAAGTACTGCAACGTTTGTGCCTAAGCCGTTTACGCCCTTTGAGTTTGAACCTCAGGCAACAAGGGAAGAAATAATGCATAAACAGCAGGTTTTAATGGACAGTATTTCTTCTAAAAAAATAAAGGCAAGCTGGCATGATCCGTCTACGAGTATTCTTGAGGCTGTACTGGCAAGAGGCGACAGACGACTTGGACAGGTCATTTATAAGTCGTGGCAGAAGGGCAGTAAATTTGACAGCTGGGGAGAGCATTTTAATTTTGAAAACTGGAGCCAAGCCTTTGACGAATGCGGATTGACAATGGAATTTTATGCAAGCCGTAAAAGGGAATATGATGAAGTGATGCCATGGGATCATCTTGATTATTATATATCAAAGGAATTTCTGGTCAGGGAAAATAAAAAAGCGAGAGCTGCTCAGACTACCGAACATTGCAGAAATAATTGTTCGGCGTGCGGAGTAAGCCGGGAAATCGGGAGGGCTTGTTTTGAATAAAGTAAGAGCAGTATTTGAAAAAAAGGGACGTGCCAAATATATTTCTCATCTTGACTTGAATCGCTGTATGCAGAGAACCTTCAAACGCTCAGGACTTCCCGTGTGGTATACGGAAGGCTTTAATCCGCATATTTATATAATGTTTGCTCTGCCGCTCTCATTGGGCTATGAAAGCTCTGTTGAAATAATGGATTTTAATTTGACGGAGGAAGTACCCTTTGATGTAATAAAAGAAACGCTTAACAGGGTTATGCCCGAAGGAATAAAAATTGTAAAAGTTTATACCCCCGAAACAAAGCATACCGCTATAAAATACTCAGACTTTAAAATTGTATTCAAGGGCAGCGGAAAGCTTTTGCAGTCAGAATTTGAACGCTTTATGGAACAGGAGCAAATAAATACAGTTAAGAAAACCAAGCGAAAAGGTGAAAAGCTTATAGATTTAAAACCGGATATAAAAATTATATCCGAAGAATGTCAGGAAGATAGATTTAAACTTGTTTTGAGACTTCCGGCAGGAACGGAAAAAAATATCAATCCGTCTTTGGTTACCGATCTGTTTGTTCCGTTTTGCAGTAACGGCTCTGAGGTTGAATCAGTGGAACGAATGCTAGTGATTTCTGAAAAAAATGAAGAATTTTTATAAAAAGGTCTTGCAATTTATTTACTTTTATGGTATGATAGTAAAGCATTTAAAATCCGCAGGCAATATGCTGTGCGAGAGTTTATGCCATTAAATGACATTAAACAGGGCAGTCCGCTGCCGCAGAGATTTATGCGGTCTCATAAAATGCGGTAAGAATGCCGGAAATCAGGAGGAAAAAAGCAATGAACGCATTAGAAATTATCAGCAATTCCAGCATTAAGGCTGAAGCACCGAAGTTCTCAGTCGGCGATACTGTTAAGGTACATGTAAAAATCAAGGAAGGCGATAAGAGCCGTATTCAGGTTTTTGAGGGTACTGTTATTGCCAAGAAGCACGGCGGTGTAAGCGAAACATTTACTGTAAGACGTGTTGCTCACGGCTGCGGAATTGAAAGAGTATTCCCTCTTCACTCACCTGTGGTAGATAAGGTTGAAGTTGTAAGACACGGTAAGGTTCGCAGAGCTAAGCTTTATTATCTTCGTGATAGAGTTGGTAAGGCAGCTAAGGTTAAGGAATTTATTAAGTAAGATAAGGCAGTCTCCGGCAGATAAGTCTGCCGGAAGGCATTGTGCCTTCATGAGGGACGTTAAAGTCCCTTTTTTGCTACTAGGGAATACTAAGTGTAAATTTCAGTCTTAATTAATTTATGAAATCGAGGACAAAATAATGGAAGAGCAGCAGATCATAGAAAATGCAGAGGAAAATGCAGAAGAAAAAAAGGCCAAAAGCTTCAGTGATTTTATGGAGGTTTGCGAATCGGTTATAATTTCTGTTTTTGTAGTTTTATTATTGTTTACTTTTATTGCAAGACCGGTGACAGTTGACGGAAGGTCCATGGTTCCTACTTTGAATGATACTGATAAGCTTATTATGACTACCTTTTTTTACACTCCGAAGGTTGGGGATATTGTTATTATAGAAAATAAGCATGCTTATTTTTATAAAGAGGGAACAACTGACATTGTAGAGGGCAGCAGTCTGAATAAACGTCTTGTTAAAAGAGTTATTGCTGTCGGCGGTCAGACTGTCGATATTAATTTTAACAGCGGTGAAGTTATTGTTGACGGAGAAGTGCTGAAAGAAAACTATATTAGCGAACCAACATTTCTTGATCCGGGAGCGTTTACATATCCTTTAACAGTTCCGGAAGGTTATGTTTTCGTTATGGGTGACAATAGAAATAATTCTACTGACAGCCGTGACGAACATGTTGGATTTGTCAAAGAAGACGATGTTATAGGTAAGGCTTGGCTGCGGTTCTATCCTTTTGAAAAATTTTCTGTACTGGATTGATGGAAATTAAGGAGTACATGACTTGGAAAAGCAAAATATTACAAAGGAGAAACGTGAGGCGCTTATTGACAGTATTCTTGCGGAAACTAAAACCGGAACTTACAAGCCTAAAAGTACAGTATCAGTGCAGACTGTGAGAAAACCGGAAGCTGTAAATAAATCTGATGAGAACCAGATTGTGGAATTGAACGGACTGGCGGCTGAGTCTACAGCCAAAGCTCCGACAGCCGCAGCAGAAATGCAGGAAGAAAATAGGATCGTTGAATCAAGCCGTATTACTGCTGAAAAGATCGAAATGATCAGACGTAAAAAGCTTGAAGCACAGAAGGCGGAAAAACTTAGAACAGAAATAACCCCATTAAATGCTTTAGAATCGGAAGAAAAAGCCGATTTGATTGAACGCCGTAAAAAATCCGTTTCATCTGTGATTTATGATATAGTCGATATAGCAGAATGGGTTATTACGGTTTCGTTTATAATTATTCTTTTGTTTACTTATATTTTGGGAATAGCGTCTGTTTCCGGAGGCTCAATGGAGCCTACTCTGAAAAACGGTGATACGCTTCTTGTAATGAGCGCAGGTTACAGCGCTGAAACCGGAGACATTGTTGTTATAGATGACAAAAAAGCTAATCTTATCGATGAATCTAACCGTGTTATTGAAAAGGATGGGTTGGGCTGCAAAATAGTAAAAAGAATTATTGCCAAAGGCGGAGATACCATAGATATTGATTTTGAAAAGGGTGTCGTTTATGTTAACGGAAAAGCCTTGGAAGAAAATTATATAAACGAACCTACAACAAGGGATGAATTTGCCTTTGATTATCCGCTTACTGTTCCGAAGGGATATGTGTTTGTTATGGGAGACAACAGAAATATTTCCAAGGACAGCCGTCATTCAGATGTGGGACTTGTGTCTGAGGAAGATATTATCGGAAAGGTTATTCTGAGGATGTATCCGTTTTCAGACTTCGGTACAGTAAAATAAAGAGAAAGGGGAACAGATTTATGGCAGAAATGGGGAATATTCAGTGGTTTCCCGGTCATATGACAAAAACAAGACGAATGATCCAGTCAAATCTTTCTCTTGTGGACGGCGTTGTGGAAATTCTTGATGCCAGAGTACCTGAATCAAGCAGAAATCCGGAGATGGACAGACTTGTTAAGGACAAGCCGAGAATGTTTATTTTAAATAAAGCAGATATGGCGGACGATAATGCTACCGCAAAATGGATAAATCATTATAAATCAAAAGGATTTACTGTTATAAAATGTAATTGCAAAAACGGCGACGGAATAAAAAGTTTTCTTCCGGCAGTAAGAAATCAGCTTTTAAAGGAACTGATGGATAAACGCCGTGCAAAAGGTATTGAAGGCGCTCCCTTAAGACTTATGATCGTAGGCATACCAAACGTTGGAAAATCGTCTTTTATAAACAGAATGGCGAAATCAAAAAAGGCTAAGGTTGAGGATCGTCCCGGAGTTACCCGTACGAAACAATGGGTAAAGCTTGGGGATAATGTTGAAATGCTGGATATGCCCGGTGTTTTGTGGCCTAAATTTGAAGATCAGGAAGTTGCAAGAAAACTTGCTTTTACAGGAGCTGTGAAAGATGATATTCTCGATATTGAAGCCCTTGCTTCACTTCTTCTTGAAAATCTTTCATTACTATATCCGCAGGCTCTTGAAGAACGATATAAAATTGATACGCAGGGAACAGGTTTTGAATTATTGGAGAATGTGGGAAGAAAAAGAGGTATGTTGATTTCAGGCGGAGAAGTCAATACTGAAAGAGCGGCAATTACTGTTCTAGACGAATTCCGAAGCGGAAAGCTCGGCAGGCTTACTTTGGAACTTCCGACGGAGGTGCGGTAATGGACGCTTTGTGGGAATATGATGAGGCAGTCAGAAACAGTGTCGGGGTGTTTTGCGGCGCTGACGAGGCAGGCAGAGGTCCCCTTGCAGGTGATGTTTATGCAGCGGCAGTAATTTTGAATCCGGATAATTATATAGAAGGTTTAAATGACAGTAAAAAGCTTTCCGAAAAGAAGCGTGAAAAGCTTTATGATGAGATTATCGAAAAGGCAGAAGATTACTGTATTGCAAGAGCAACCATTGCGGAAATAGAGGAAATCAATATTCTCAACGCCGCCATGCTTGCTATGAAACGTGCTGTTTCAGGACTGACAGTAAAACCGGCACTTGTATTGGCAGACGGCAATAAAATTCCTGACGTACCATGTGAGGCAAGAGCTGTAGTAAAAGGCGACGGCAATTCGGCGTCCATAGCGGCGGCTTCAATACTTGCTAAGGTTACAAGAGACAGATATATGCTTGAAATGGCAGAGAGGTATCCTGAATATGGATTTGAAAAGCATAAGGGGTACGGTACGAAGCTTCACAGGGAAAAAATCCTTGAGCTTGGTGCTTGCCCTATACATAGACCTTCGTTTTTGAAAAAGATTTATGCTAAAAAATAATTACGGACGGGATTTCGAGCTGCGCATATACAGATATATTGAAAATGAGGGTATGAAAATTCTGACCCGAAATTATACTGTTAAAGGCGGAGAAGCCGATATAATTGCCGCTGACGGGGAATGCGTCTGCTTTATTGAAATAAAATTCAGAAGGCTGGAGGCATTTGATATTAACAGATGCGTCGGTATAAAAAAACAAAAGCGGATAATAAAATCCGCAGAAAAATATTTAAGGGAAACAGACTGCAAACTTCAGCCTAGGTTTGATGTGGTTTTTGTTACAGCTGAGGACGAGGGGTTCAGTCTTGAATATATGAAAAACGCCTATGACGGTTCCGGCGTTTGATACTAAAAAGGGTGGTATTTATGTATTATAAGAGTACACGAAACAGTGATATTAAAGTTGAAAGTGCAGTTGCTATCACACAGGGAATTTCAGAGGACGGCGGACTTTTTGTTCCGGAATCCATTCCTGAACTGACTATGGACGAAATCAAGTATCTGTCAGGCTTAAATTATTCATGCAGAGCAGCTTATATTTTTAAAAAGTATCTTACAGATTTTACAGATGCAGAAATTCAATACTGTACAGATAACGCTTACAGTACCAAAAATTTTGAAACCGAAAATATAGCTGAAATAGCAGAGCTTTTTGACGGAACATATATGCTTGAGCTATGGCATGGTCCTACATGCGCATTCAAGGACATGGCTCTTCAGATTCTGCCTTATTTCCTTACTACTTCCGCAAAAAAAATCAATTTGGATAAGAAGATTATTATTCTTGTTGCAACTTCGGGAGATACCGGTAAGGCTGCTCTTGAGGGCTTTAAGGACGTTGAAGGAACTCAGATTCTCGTTTTCTATCCGGAAGACGGTGTAAGTCCTATGCAGAAAAGACAAATGACAACACAGTCCGGATCAAATGTTGGCGTATGCGCAGTAAAGGGTAATTTTGATGACTGTCAAAACGGCGTAAAAGCAATCTTTACAGACAAGGATATCAAGGAAAAAATGAATGCTGCCGGACTAATGTTTTCAAGTGCCAATTCCATTAACTGGGGACGTCTTGTTCCGCAGATCGTTTATTATATTTCTTCCTATGCGTCTTTAGCCGAAAGCGGAGAAATTACTTTGGGTGATAAAATTAACGTTGTTGTTCCGACAGGTAATTTCGGAAATATTTTGGCGGCTTACTATGCGAAGAAAATGGGACTTCCGATAAATAAGCTTATCTGTGCTTCAAACGTTAACAAGGTTCTTACAGACTTTATTGAAACAGGCGTTTACGACAGAAACAGAGATTTCTATGCAACATGTTCACCGTCAATGGATATTCTTATTTCAAGCAATCTGGAAAGACTTCTTTATATGCTGACAGGTCAGAATGACGTTCAGATAAGAGAATGGTTCGGCAGTTTGGCAGAAACAGGTAGATATGAAGTAAATGATGAAGTTAAGAAAGTACTTAAGGAAGAATTCTTCGGCGGTTACTGTGATGACGAACAGACAAAGGCAACAATCAGCGAAATCTATAAAAAGTATTCATATACATGTGATACTCATACAGCAGTTGCCGTAAAGGTTTACGAGGACTACAAAAAGGCAACGGGAGATGAAACAAAAACTCTGATTGCTTCAACAGCGAGTCCATATAAATTCAGCGCAAGCGTTCTCGAAGCAATTGAAGGCAAAAAGTCAGACCTTGACGAGTATGATATGGTTGCAAAGCTTGCGGAGCTTTCTGATATTACCGTACCGTCTGCTCTTGCCGATCTTAAAAATAAAGAAAGAAGATTTACCGATTCTATTGAAAAGTCTGATATGAACAGTTATGTTCTTAAGGATTTCGGTTTGGCATAATGGCGTTATTTGCAATTGGCGATCTTCACCTTGCTTTGAGCGTATCCAATAAGACAATGGATATTTTCGGCGGCTGGGAAAATTATATGGAGCTGCTTGAAAGAAACTGGCAAAAGCATATCACTTCTGAAGATACAGTTGTCCTTGCCGGCGACAGTTCATGGGCTATGAATATTCGTGACGCCTATGAAGATTTCCTCTGGATTGAAAAAATGCCCGGAAAAAAGATTATATTAAAGGGTAATCATGATTATTGGTGGGGGTCACGTAAAAAAATGGAAGATACTTTTTCCTTATGGGGATTTTCTTCTTTGAATATACTTCACAATAATCATTATGCTTATGAAAATCATGGTATATGCGGTACCAGAGGCTGGGTAAATATGCCTGGCGAGCCGCAGGATGCAAAAGTATTGGCTAGAGAGGCAGGGAGGCTTACGGTTTCTATTGAGTCTGCCCTGAAAGAAAATCTTGAACCTATTGTGTTTCTACATTATCCGCCGGTTTACGGAAATAATTGTAATCCCGATATACTTGATGTATTGTATAAGTATAATGTTAAACAGTGCTGGTATGGACATCTTCACGGACCGTCGATTAAATATGCTATAAACGGAGAACGAGATGGCATTGATTTTCAATTGATTTCCAGTGATTTTTTACAATTTCAAGCGGTAAAAATTTTATAATTTGTTAAAAATGTAGAAGTGAAATTTTTATGTAGAAAAAAAATAATTAATATGATATAATGAATAAGGTATGCACTTATAAATAAATTGGAGGACTTAAAAATGAGTTTAAAATCATCAACTAAGGTTGACGTAAATACACACGAATTGGTATTCACTGTAGATGCCGAAGCTTTTTCAGCTGCTGTAGAAAAGGCTTTTCAAAGACAGAAAAAGAGCATTACTGTTCCCGGCTTCAGAAAAGGCAAGGCAAGCAAGAAGCTTATTGAAAAATACTATGGCGAAGGCGTATTCTATGAGGAAGCTATTAATGGTCTTATCAATTCGGAAATTCCGGATGCTATCAAGGACTCAGAGCTTGTTCTTGTTGATACACCGAGAATTGAAGTTGTTTCCGCAGATAAAGATAATGGAGTAGAGTTTAAGGCAATCTGTATAACAAAGCCTGAAATTACTGTTCCTGAATATAAGGGTATAAAGGCTCCAAAAAATGTCAAGGATATAACAGATGCGGATATCGACGCTCAGATTGAACAAATCAAGCAGAGAAATGCAAGAATTATTTCAGTTGATGACAGACCGGCTCAGCTTAATGACGAAGTAATTATCGACTTTGAGGGCTTTATAGACGATGTTGCATTTGAAGGCGGAAAGGCAGATGAATTTCCTCTTAAGTTAGGAAGCGGACAGTTTATACCGGGTTTTGAGGATCAAATTGTAGGTCACTCAATCGGGGAAGAATTTGAAATTAATGTTACTTTCCCGGAAAACTATCAGATGGAGGAATATGCCGGAAAGCCTGCTGTATTTAAGGTTAAGCTCAATGCAATCAATGCTTCTGAGTATCCTGAATTTGATGATGAGCTTATTAAGGATACAACTGAATTTGATACTGTAGACGAGTGGAAGGATGATATCAGAACAAAGCTTGAAAAACAGGCAGAAACCAGAGCTAATTCTGAATTTGAAAATTATATTTTGCAGACTATTATTGACACTACAGAAGGTGTAATTCCTAAGTGTATGTTTGACCACAGAGTAGACGGTCTTATCAGAAACTTTGAACAGGGACTTAAGCAGCAGGGAATGAGTGTTGATATATATCTTCAGTATACAGGTATGGATATGGATTCATTCAGAGAAACATTCCAGGAAAGAGCAGAAAATGAAGTTAAGCTGAGACTTGCTCTTGAAAAGATTGCCGATATGGAAAATATTCAGCCAACAGAAGAAGAAATTGACAGCCAGCTGCAGGAAGTGGCTGACGCTAATAATCTTTCACTGGAAGATGTTAAGCTAAGAATTCCTATGGACGATTTTATAACAGATTTGAGAGTTACAAAGGCTATTGAAATCGTAAAGGACAATGCAGTAATTGATAATACAATAAATACTGAAAAAGAAAAGGCAGAAGATGAAGCTGCCGAATAAATCCGTTTATAATCGTGCTGCCCGAATCGGGCAGCCGACTTTGTAATACAGATAATAAGGCTTATGCTTTGAGAAAAGGAGAGAAAATATGAGTTTTGTACCTTATGTTGTGGAACAGACCAGCCGTGGAGAACGTTCTTATGATATTTTTTCCAGATTGCTTAATGACAGAATTATTATGCTTTCTGAAGATGTAAATGATACTACGGCAAGTCTTGTAGTGGCACAGCTGCTTTATCTTGAAGGACAGGATCCGGAAAAGGATATTTGTTTGTATATAAACAGTCCAGGCGGCTCTGTTACTGCCGGTATGGCTATTTATGATACAATGCAGTATATAAAGTGTGATGTTTCTACTATTTGTATAGGTTTGGCAGCGTCAATGGGAGCATTTTTGTTATCCTCCGGTGCGAAGGGAAAAAGAATTGCCCTTCCAAACAGTGAAATTATGATTCATCAGCCTCTTATTTCAGGCGGACTTCAAGGTCAGGCAACCGATATAAAAATAAGAACGGAAAATTTACTCAAAACTAAAGAAAATCTAAATAGAATTTTAAGCGAAAATACCGGAAAAACATATGAGGAAATTTGTCGGGATACTGATCGTGATAATTTTATGACTGCTGCTGAAGCACAGGAATACGGTCTGATTGATAAGGTAATTAAACACAGATAATCGGGGAGGAAGTTTATGCCGGATAAACCAATAAAATTCTGCAATTTCTGTGGAAAAAGCGAAGACAAGGTTCAGAGTATTTTTACTGCCGGAGCATCTAATATATGCGATGAATGTGTTGTATATTGTTATGAATTGCTTATGGGACCGCTGGCTAAAACTAAAACGAGCAGAAAAGGTGAAGGCGAAGGTAAAAGTAAATTCGGAGATGAAACTACTATTAATTTACTGACTCCGGCTGAAATTAAGTCGGTTTTAGATGAATATGTTGTGGGTCAGGATAAAGCCAAAATAACTTTAGCTGTTTCTGTATATAATCATTATAAAAGAATAATCAGTCAGGAAAATGATGACGATGGTGTAGATATTCAGAAAAGCAATGTTTTGCTTTTGGGACCTACGGGAGTCGGAAAAACTTTTCTTGCATCTACTCTTGCTAAAATTCTTGATGTGCCTTTTGCAATTGCAGATGCTACAACTATTACCGAAGCCGGTTATGTAGGTGATGATGTTGAAAATGTTTTGCTGAGGCTTATTCAGGCAGCTGATTTTAATATTGAAGCAGCTGAAAGAGGTATTATTTATATTGATGAAATAGATAAGATAGCAAGAAAGTCTGAAAATACATCACTTACTAGAGATGTAAGCGGTGAAGGCGTTCAGCAGGCTCTTTTAAAAATCATTGAGGGGACGGTATCAAATGTTCCTCCTCAGGGCGGACGTAAGCATCCGAATCAGGAATTTATTCAGATAAATACAAAAAATATTTTATTTATATGCGGAGGTGCCTTTGACGGGCTGGAAAAATCTATATTGAAAAGAATTAATTCTTCTGCACTTGGTTTTGGTGCGGAGATAAATTCAAAAAAAGAAATAACAAAAAATATTTTTCATAAGATTATTCCGCAGGATTTAGTGAAATTTGGTATTGTTCCTGAATTGGTGGGCAGACTTCCTATAATTACAGTGCTTGATGAATTAGATGAACAAGCTTTAATTAGAATTTTAACTGAACCCAAAAACGCACTATTAAAACAGTATAAGAAATTATTTGATTATGATAACATAGATTTAATTGTTGAAGATGATGCTTTGTTGGAAATTGCCAAAAAGGCAATTGCGCAAAAAACCGGTGCGAGAGGACTTAGAACTATTATTGAAGAAGTTTTGATGCAATCTATGTTTGAAGCTCCTTCTAATCCGGATATTACGGGTATTAAAATAACTGCTGAATCAATAATCGGTGATGAAAAACCATTATATATTACAAAAAGAAAACTAGGTAAAATGGAACAGATGTCAGAAAATTAAATTTATATTAGAAATCCGTACAAAAAAAGTACGGATTTTTTTAAAAAAAGCCTTGACAAAATCTATATAGTATGATATACTATATAAGTACTCAAAACTTATATATCGCGGTGTGGAGCAGTTAGGTAGCTCGTCGGGCTCATAACCCGAAGGTCGTTGGTTCAAATCCAGCCGCCGCAACCAATATAAATACGTCCTTTGAAGTAATTCAGAGGGCGTTTTTTTGTCTGAAAATATGAGTCAGTGCGCCATAAAAATCGGCTGAAAGCAACAGTCTGATATTACAAGAAATCGGAGCAGGAAAGCTATTAAATTAGCAATTCTGCTCCGTTATTTTTTACTCTGTTTTCACTTCAGCCATAAAATGATCGTACATATTTTGTGCTGTTTCTTTATCCTATTAGATTTGATGTAATTATATTTTTTATTTCTTCATTTAATACATCTGCATTTTTACGAGAAGAGTTGTTTTTTATTTAAACTGATTTTTATTCAATCAATTTACGTTTCATTAAACATAAGTCAAAAACATTTATAACATTGTCATTATATAAGTCTCCTGCTTTCCAGTCGGTAAGCTTTGCATCAGGCATGGCAATCAGCCATTTCAGCATTGCCACAACGTCTGAAGTATTAAAGATGCCGTCTGCATTTACGTCGCCCTTTAAGGACTCGATTTTTTCATCTGCAAATGTCAGCAGATAGATAAACGGCGAATTCCAGTAAATTGTGATTTCGTTGGTTGAGTAGCTTTCCTGATTGTCGATATAGCGTTTTAGAATCGGAGCGTCGGAGCAATACGCCTTGACTGCACTGTCTTCCAGGAACTGACCTACACCACCGACTATCATGCCCGGCATAGGTTTATCTTGTGCAATAGAAGGTCTGTGATGAGGATGCTGAGGAGAAACTGTACCGCTGCCTGTGAGATAGCATACGCCAAGAGGATTGCAGCCGAGAATATAATTTTGATCGCCCATAGCGGAGTTTTTGTACTTTACATCACCAGTCAGCTTGTAAGCGTTTCCCAGAATAATGCCAGCATTAGCAACGTTCATATTGCTGCCCCAGTAATATGTTGGAATACCAACACCGTATGGACTGCTTTCCGAGCGTGATGCAAAACTGTCGGCTTGAGACAGGACGAATTTTTTCGCATTGATATAAAGCGGATCTTCTGTATCGGCATTTGGCATTGTCAGAATAGCAATATTGCCGTAATCACCCATATGACCTGTATCCATGCCGGTTTGTACGGAGATTTTTTCAGCAGCGATCTGATAAATTTCGTCTTTTGTGGTTCTCCAAAGCTGAGCTGCTGCCCAGTAACGTTCTTCCTTGTCGGAGGTATCGTCATAAGCGCCGGTTACGATGTCCGAGGGATTTTTATAAACCAGATTTGGATTATTTTCAAGTCATTTCCAGGCGTTTTTTGCCGCTTTCAGACAGTTTTCGGCAAATGCTTTGTCCTTATCGAAATAAACCTCGTAAGCCAAAGCCATGGCACCGCAGAAGTCCGCAGTTGCAGTCGATGTGATAGGCGTCACTATCAATTCTGCGGTTTCTTCATCCGGCATTACATACCCCGGGAATGCCGCACATGTGACTTTGTGATGAACACCTCCGGATTTATCCTGCATTTTCATCATCCATTCAAGTTCATAACGTACTTCGTCAAGAACATCGGGTATACTGTTGCCGCTTTCGGGAATTCCGACATTGTCGGAAAACATTTCGGGCTTATTCAGATATGCATACATCAGGTCGGCAGCAGCCTTTGCACCGGGAACAACATATCTTCCGTAATCTCCCGCATCATGCCAGCCACCGCCGACGTCGATTTTTTCATTTGTTCCATAAACTGATGCAAGGGAATCATGGCAAGCCTTGTGACCAAATATATCATCATTTATTGATGTGCCGCATCTTTGTAAGTAAAACATTTTAAGTGTATCGTTAAGAACATTGTTATAAACATTGTCTGATATCTCAAATGTATATGAATCATCCAAATCACCGCAGGTAATGTAATATTTACCGGGCTTAGTAACGGCGGAGAAGTCACCCGTGCGGTTATTCTCGTCCGCAAGACTGTAATGCATCGTTGGAGAGAGGGTTCCTGTGTAAACGGGCTTTTTTGTTTCGGCATTTACAACAGTGAAATTATCAAAATTGTCGGCGTTCTTAAATACGACAGTTTTCCTTGCGTCGGTAAGATATCCTACCTGATTCGTGATAATTGACGGCTCATATGCTTTACCTGAATTTTTATCGACCTTGCTGTCGTCGATTAACTCCAAAGAAACATTGTCAATGTAAATCGTATGCTCAGGCAGATTTTCCTCATAGTTACCACAATTGAATTGTAAACGAGCCATAATATCCGTATCGGCTTCCATAGTGAATTCATAGTCAATCGTCTGCGGTTCAGTGGTAAGTGATAAGGTTTTGGCTGTGTATGCCTGATAAGTACCGCCGTTTTGTTGAATCATACCGTCAACAGTTCTGTTTGCCGTGGAAGAAATATCATATTTCAGACGATAAACACCGTTTTTATATAGAGGAATTATGTCATAGTACACCTGAACTGCCCATGTCACATCACCGGTTGATGAAATTTTCAAGGCAAGTCTGCCGTCATCCGTTCCAAGACTGCATACGCCTCCTGTCTGATAGTAGGTGGTCCAGCCGATTGTACCGTTGTCAAATGTTGAGTTACTGACAAGATTGGTACTTTCAGCGTAAATCGGTGTGTATGAGATTACGCTGCCCAACATGATTGCAGAACATAGAACGGCCGTGCATTTTTTGAAAAAGTTTTGTTTCATAAGTTAAACCTCCTGTTTCAGATAATGTGAAATAAACGTATAAACCGCATTGTGAACTTGAACCGGATAATAAGGAATTCCGGAATATTCCAACGCTTTTTTCTGACTGTTACTGTTACTTGTGTAGCTGTCGATACCGTAAAGAAAAATGAAAAAGCTATGCTGAAATTCCTTTTTGACTGTATTGTTTATTGACGGAAAGAATTTGTCCAGGCAAAGAAGTAGTATGTTAATAGCGTTATATGTAACCTGCTGTACCTCCGCAAGACGTTCGGTACGGCTGTTTTCTTCCAATTCGTAATGATTCCATGAGATAAGTTTCAGAAAATATCTGCGTTCATGCAAAGAAGCGGCAACTGCTTCGGCAAATTCGTGCAGGGTCATATTGTCGTGATTTGCGATTTTTTGCAGTACGACACACCATGACTGAAATTCTCTTGCAATCAAGGCAAGAAAAATTTCTTCTTTATTTTGAAAATAATTATAAATGGAAGTGCGCGTCATGCTGGTTTTTTCACCGATCTCACGCATGGAGATATTTCGGAAACTCTTGGTTTGATAAAGCTCCTCAAAGGCGTCGATAATTTCATTTTTTCGGGAATTAGTAAGCTCTTCTGAACCTCGTGACATGGCAATGCTCCTTATATTTTCTAAACTGACAACTTGTCATTTATATTATATATCTAAGCTGACAGTTTGTCAAGATAAATTGATTCATTAGAGGTAAAATTGACGGAATGTTATAAAATATGTTATAATGCTTATATATGCGGAAGAGGGAGTGATAGTATTGCTTACAGAAAATGAGTGGAATGCTATTAATAATATACTTTTGGAGTTATATACAATAGATGCTCCTGATAAATTTATTAATAAAATAATGAAATTTATAAAAATGCTGATTCCGTATACAAAGGGGTGGTTCATTATTTTAAATGATGATCAGGAAATCATAGGTGAAAAATCTTATTTTACGGGTTTTGATAAATCCTCGGAGAATAAATACATAAACTTTTATTATCAGGAGGACTATATTAAATATTTATATGATTTTACTTCGGAAACAAGTGTTTATAGAGATACGAATATTCTTGAAAAGGATATCAGGGAAAAAACTGATTTTTATATAGAATTTCTAAAACCGGAGAATATAGTATTCGGATGCGGTATAATACTTATAAAAAATTCAAGGATAATCGGTATATTCAATCTTTTCAGAAATGAGGATGCCGGTGATTTTAATAAAAAAGAAATTTATATTTTAAACGTATTAAAAAAGCATATAGAAAATATTCTTTATAATATAACTCAATTAAGTTGTGATAAAATGTCAATCGGTAAAAGCATTGATATTTTTTCAAGTGAATATCATCTTACGGTAAGAGAAACCGAAATACTGAAGCTTATTAATAAGGGATATTCAAACCGGGAAATTTCGGATAAGTTTGTAATTTCATTGTCAACAACTAAAAAACATATTTACAATCTTTATAATAAAACAGGAGTGTCGAGTAGGAGTCAGCTTATATCGCTTTTTCTTGACAGGGGATAAATAATATAGAACTAAAGTAGTAAATTGATTGTCGAATATTAAACTTTTTTATAATTGAATAATTTTTGTTTCAGATGTATAATAAAAGCATAAAAGAAAGCAAAGGAGCTTTAAGATACCAAGCAGGTGTCTTAAAGCTCCTTTTTTATTGCAGATAATATAAAAGGAGATAGATGGTTATGCAAAAAATTTTTACTAAAGAATTTAGACCCGGTGAAAAATGGTCAGGATTAATCGGAAAGAATAAGTATATTCACTTTAAAGCCCTTGGTGATAATGCAAATGTATCTGTACTTCTCTATAATATGAGAGATACATCTGAAAGATTTAATATGCCTGATTCACTTAAAGCTCAGTATACAGCTCATCTTACAAAAGGTAATGTACTAATGAGTGATAACGGACGGGTTTTAGCAAGTATTGTAGAAGACAGTCTTGGCTGGCATGATGCAATATGCGGTCATACAACCAGAAGAATGACAGATGAAAAATACGGAAAGACAACATATCAGGAACAGGGAAATGAATTTTTCAGGTGCGGTGAGGAAAATTTTAAAATTGAACTTGTACGTAACAATATGAGTAAAAGAGACATTGTACCATGTGTAAATCTTTTTTCAAAGGTTTATGTGGATGAAGACGGAAGTATGAATTATGTTCCGAACCATTGTAAAAAAGGTTCAACGGTAACTCTCAGAACAGAGATGGATATAATTTTCGTTGTTTCAAATACACCGAATCCGCTGGATCCTTCTGCTGAATATCCGTCAGTTCCTGTAACTATGGAGGTTTATGATGCACCTAAGACAGATCTTATGGATGAATGTGTGAATTACAGAGATGAAAATTACAGAGCGTTTGAAAATACATGGGATTATTACAATCTGCTTGGTAAATAATTAAGGGAGGATAAACTTATTATGTTTGGATTTATTGAAAAAGACAGTGAACTTAAAATAGAAGACGCTGTATATGATGAAGTACTTGAAGCAGGACTGGGCTGGATACATAAATTGAAAAAAGGGCAGTCTTTCAGAATACTTGATCTTGAAGGAAACCAGGCAGTAGATACAACATTTTATGATATGGCTGATCCCGAAGATCATTATGGCGCCGTTCAGACGGTTGTTGCTCAGAAAAATATTTACCTTACAACGGGCAGTATACTGCGGGCTGAATCAGGCAAACCGCTGCTTGAAATAACCGCTGATAAGACCGGAAGACATGATACACTTGGCGGAGCTTGTTCATCACAAAGTAATACAGTACGTTATGCAAGAGAAAAAAGGTACATGCATAACTGCCGTGACAGTTTTATGCTACAGCTTGCTGATTGCAAATTAGATATAAGAAAAAGAGATCTTGCGCCTAATATAAATTTTTTTATGAATGTTCCGATTACTAAAGAGGGCGGATATAAATTTGACGACGGTGTATCTGCTCCGGGAAAATATGTTGAAATGAAGGCTTTGGAAGATGTAATGATTCTTATAAGTAATTGTCCGCAGTTGAATAATCCGTGTAATGCGTATAATCCTACACCGGTAAGACTTCTTATATGGGATTGATTATTAGGAGTGAAATATAATGTTTAAAAAAGTATTGATAGCAAACAGAGGAGCTATTGCCGTAAGAATAGAGCGAACTCTGAAAAAAATGGGTATAAAAAGTGTTGCGGTATATTCAAAAGCAGATCGTGACAGCCTTCATGTTGAATATGCAGATGAAACGTTCTATCTGGGAGAAGGCACAGCAAAAGATACATATCTTGATGTTGATAAGATAATTGAAGCTGCATTGAAAACAGGTGCTGAGGCTGTTCACCCCGGTTATGGATTTTTAAGTGAAAATACTGTTTTTGCAGCCATGTGTGAAAAAAATAATATCAAGTTTATAGGACCGGATTCCAATCAGATAAAACTTTTCGGTTTAAAACATTCTGCGAGAGAAATTGCCGAACGTGCAAATGTACCCCTTCTATCCGGTACAGGACTTTTAAACTGTATTGATGAAGCTGTTGAGGCAGCAGAAAAAATAGGATATCCGGTAATGATAAAAAGTACGGCCGGCGGCGGAGGTATAGGAATAAGAATATGCGAGACTAAGGATGAACTTGTTTCATCTTATGATAATGTTTGTCATCTTGCCGAAAGTAATTTTAATGATGCCGGAGTATTTCTTGAAAAGTATATCAGAAAAGCAAGACACGTTGAAGTTCAGATATTCGGAAATGAGTATGGTGAGGTAGCTGTACTTGGTGAACGTGATTGTTCGGTTCAGCGGAGAAATCAGAAAGTTGTCGAAGAATCCCCGGCTCCTAATCTTTCGGAAAAAGTAAGACAGGAAATGTATAAAGCCGCAAAAAGTCTTGCAAAAACAAGTGGTTACAGAAATGCAGGTACCGTGGAATTTTTATATGATGAATCTGTTGAAAAATTCTACTTTCTTGAAGTAAATACAAGGTTACAGGTTGAACATGGTATAACTGAAGAAGTATATGGTGTTGACCTTGTTGAATGGATGGTGAAGGAAGCCTCAGGAGAACTTAAAGGTATTGAAAATTTTAAAGCTGTTCCGAATGGAAATTCTATTGAGATAAGAGTTTATGCCGAAGACTGCATTAATAATTTCCGTCCCGGTACAGGAAAAATAGATGATGTTATTTTTAGTAATAAAGCACGAGTAGAAACATGGATAAGAAAGAATACAGAAATATCGCCTTTATATGACCCAATGCTTGCAAAAGTTATAGTTCATGCCGAATCAAGAGAATCGGCTGTAAGCAAAATGCTTGAAGTCATTGATGAATCAAAGATATATGGTGTGACAACTAATCTTATGTATCTGAAAAGTCTTATTTCGTCTGATGATTATAAGGCAGGTAAACTTTTTACTAAAATGCTTGAAGGCTTTATGCCGGAAGAAAATTCACTTGAAGTTCTTGACGGCGGTTTACAGTCAACTGTTCAGGACGCAGAAGGAATGATCGGATATTGGACAGTCGGTGTCCCTCCATGCGGTGCTATGGATTCATACAGCTTCAGAATAGGAAACCGACTTCTTGGAAATTCTCCCAATGCCGCAGGTATTGAGCTTACTATGAGAGGCGGTACTTACAGGTTCAGAACAGCTGTAAGCTTTTGTATCACCGGTGCTGATATGTCAGCAACACTCGACGGAGAATCTTTACCCATGTATACAGTAGTTAATGCCGCTCCGATGCAGGAACTTAAATTTAAAACCTGTACAAAAGGTATGAGAACATATCTCCTTATTGCAGGCGGTCTTGATGTACCGGAGATAATGGGAAGCCGTTCTACATTTTGTGACGGTAAGTTTGGCGGTCACAACGGACGAGCATTAAGAACAGGTGATGTATTGCATCTTAATGAAAATTGTTTGATTAGCAGTAAGGTTTCATTTAAAAAAGAGTATATTCCGAAAATAGATAATACATGGAATATCGGTGTTATTCCGGGACCGCAGCCAACATATGAATACTTAAAGCCTGAGTATTTGAAAACATTGACAGAGTCTGAATACACGGTTAACTTTAACAGTGCAAGAACAGGTATAAGACTTAACGGTCCTATTCCTCAATGGGTAAGGGAAGACGGAGGCGAAGCAGGACTTCATCCTTCAAACATTCATGATAATGCATATGCTATCGGAACTCTTGATCTTACAGGTGATCAGTCTATACTATTAGGACCTGACGGTCCTTCATTAGGCGGGTTTGTTTGTTCAGTAACAACTGCCAAGGGAGAACTTTGGAAACTAGGTCAGTTAC
This sequence comes from uncultured Oscillospiraceae bacterium, assembly GCA_949745795.1. Lineage (GTDB taxonomy): Bacteria > Bacillota > Clostridia > Oscillospirales > Ruminococcaceae > Porcipelethomonas. The sequence continues at coordinate 63,603 of CATKAZ010000096.1, forward strand.
ATCCGGGTGATAAGGTTCGTTTTCAGCTTATTACTCTTGAGCAGGCCGAAAAAATAAGAAAGGCTCAGGAAAAGAATATATCACTCGATTATACAGAAGTTAATCTTCCGGAAAAAACAGATATTAAAGCTTCGTATGCTGTACTTGCATCAGGAAATCACGATAATACGAATTATAAAATCAGATTACAGGGTGAAGAAAATATACTTATTGAATATGGGGAAATGGAACTTAATATTGAATTGCGTTTCAGAGTACATATTCTTATGAATGAACTTGAAAAAAGCGGATTACCTATTATAGATATGACACCCGGTATTCGTTCACTTCAGATACATTTTGACGTGGAGCATATTTCAGCAAGAGAAATGTGCAGTAAGGTAATAGAGGTAAATGCAAATTTATCTGAACTTGATGACATAACAGTGCCGTCAAGAATTATAAAATTACCGCTTTCATGGGACGATCCGCAGACACAGCTAGCGGCACAGCGATATCAGCAGACAGTACGTCCAAATGCGCCATGGTGTCCCAGCAATCCGGAATTTATCAGAAGAATAAACGGTCTTGACAGCATAAAAGATGTTCAAAATATTGTTTTTGACGCAGAATATCTTGTGCTTGGACTTGGTGATGTTTATCTTGGTGCTCCTGTTGCCACACCTGTTGATCCGCGTCACAGAATGGTAACAACAAAATATAATCCTGCAAGACCATGGACGCCTGAGAATGCAGTTGGTATAGGCGGAGCGTATCTTTGTGTTTATGGTATGGAAGGTCCCGGAGGATATCAGTTTGTAGGACGAACTATACAAATGTGGAATCCGCTTAGGGAAACCGAATATTTCAAAAAAGGAAAACCATGGCTTCTCAACTTTTTTGACAGATTAAAATTTTATCCCTGTTCGGCAGATGAAATATTACAGTTCAGAGATGATTTCATCAGAGGAAAGTTTAATATTGAAATTGAAGAAACAACATTCCATCTTGGCGCATATAAAGAATATCTTGAGAGTATCAAGGAGAGTGCGGCAAAGTTCAAGGCGCATCAGGAAGCGTCTTTTGAAGCAGAAAGACAGCGTTGGATAGAACAGGGACTTGATCATTTTGTTTCCGAAACAGATGATCAGCAGCAGAGTAATGATGATATACTTCCTGATGGCTGTGAAGCTGTTACCGCAGCTATTCCGGGAAGTGTCTGGAAGGTCATTGCAGAAGAAGGTCAGAGGATTAGTGAAGGCGATACAATAGCCGTACTTGAAAGTATGAAAATGGAATTTCCGGTTGAAAGTGAATATGATGGAATGGTTGAAAAGGTATTTATAAAAACAAGTCAGCAGATCAATGCAGGTCAGATGATTGCCGCTATAAAAACGGAGGAATGAGTATTATGAAGTATTTTCCTGAAAAGTTATCTTTAAAGTGGATAAATCAGGCTTACAACAATAATCAGCTTACTCCATATGAACTTGCCGATGAAATAATCAGAAGAGCCGAAAATAATAAGGATAAAAATATCTGGATTGTTGCTCCGAATAAGGAACTTATGAAGAAATATATATCAAGACTTCCGCCTAAGAGCCGTGATAAACCATTATGGGGCATTCCATTTGCAATTAAGGATAATATTGATCTTGAAGATGTTCCTACAACAGCTGCCTGCCCTGATTATTCATACACACCGAAAAAAAGCGCCTTTGTAGTGCAGAAGCTTATAGATGCAGGTGCATTTCCGGTTGGAAAAACAAATCTTGATCAGTTTGCAACAGGACTTGTAGGAACAAGGAGTCCGTATGGCGAGGTGCATAATGCTTATGACAGCCGAATGATAAGCGGCGGATCAAGTTCGGGTTCGGCAGTTTCTGTTGCGTTAGGTATGTCTGCGTTTGCTCTTGGGACTGATACTGCCGGTTCCGGCAGAGTACCTGCTATGTTGAATACACTTATAGGTTTTAAACCGGCTTTGGGCTCATGGTCAACCTCCGGTGTAGTTCCCGCATGTGCAAGCCTTGACTGTGTTACTGTTTTTGCTAACAGTCTTGAAGACGCTGAAAAGGTTAATGAGTATGCCAGGGGTTATGATAAGGAATGTGTATGGTCAAAAGAATACACTGAAAAAGGAATGAAGCTGCCAGAGAAAATATATTTACCGTTGAAAGAACCGAAATTTTTCGGTGACAATTCCGAAGTTCATAAATCTAAATGGTATTCTTCGGCAGAAAGAATAAAAAAGCTTGGAATCACTGTTGAATATATAGATTATCAGATATTTTATGATGCGGCGCTTATTCTTTATGAAGGTGCATACGTTGCGGAAAGATGGGCAGATCTTAAAGATTTTATTAATGCAAATGAAGATAAAATTTTTCCTGTAACCAAAAAGATTCTTCAGTCAGGCGGAACAGAAGAAAAAACGGCTGCAAAACTTTTTGATGATCTTCATATGCTTCAGTACTACAGGCATAAGGCAAATGAAATATTGAAGAATGCTGTTATGATAATGCCGACAGCAGGCGGAACCTTTACAAGAGATCAGGTAAGGGAAGATCCGATTAAAACAAATAGTCTTATGGGTCTTTACACAAATCACTGTAACCTGCTTGACCTTATGGCTGTAGCAGTACCGGAAAATACAAAGGATAAAAATCTGCCGTTTGGAATTACTGTGTTCGGACTTGCTGATAGTACTGATTTGGTATTAAAAACCGCAGAAGCATTTCTTAATACTGAAAATATTGAGTTTGCAGTATGCGGACTTCATAAAAAAGGCTTATCACTTGAATGGCAGTTGACAGAGCTTGGTGCAGAGTTTGTTGAAAGTACAGTAACTGCAAAGGCGTATAAATTATATAAGCTCAATACCGAACCTGTCAAACCCGGGCTTATCAGAGACGAAACGGGCATTGGAGAAAATATAAGTGTTGATATTTTCAGAATTCCGGTATCTAAGCTTGGAAATTTTATTGATAATGTAAAGCCGCCTTTATCAATTGGTAATATTGAATTAAATGACGGCAGAATAGTAAAGGGTTTTCTTTGTGAAGAATATGCCTTAAAAGACGCAGTGGATATAACCTATAAAAAGAGATTTTAATATTTATTATACAATGGCGTATAGAACAATGAGGTTTTATACGCCTTGTAATTTAAAAACGGAGGTTAGTGAAAATGGAAGCAGAATTTGCAAGAATTGAAATTATAGGAAATATGTCAAAGGTTTCGGAATTTATTGAACAGCTCGGAACAGAAAAGCATCTTAGAGAAATACATAAACTCGGTATTTCAGGTATAACTGTTTATAATGCCTTAGGCTGTGGTGTGCAGAGTGGAAGTGCGGAATATATGCTTGAAATTAAGGAACAGTCTTTGAGACTTCTTCCGAAAAGCACGATGATAATGATTTGCGAATCAAGTAAAGTCGATAAAGTTATAGAATTTCTGAAAAAGGAATTTTATACCGGTCATATAGGGGATGGTAAAATTTTCGTATCGGATGTCAGAAATGTAATTCGTGTCAGAACAGGCGAAGACGGTGCTGATGCTTTAAAAGAATCAAAAATAGACTGATTATAGGAAGTGTTTCGTTATATGAAAAAAATAGGTATTTTCGGGGCTGTTTCAACAGGTGTTGGTATGCTTATTGCAACAAGTTGTTTTGTTTCATCTGCAAGCGGTTCAAGTGCTGTCGGGACTCCCTTTATAATAGCTATTGTAATAGCTTGTATAGCAAATATGCTTGCTGTTTTGTCAATAGCTGAGTTGAATGCAATAATGCCTAATCTTACAGGAGGAATTGCACAGTATACTCTTGCAGGACTCGGTCCGCTGCTTACAATAGTAACAATGGTTGGCGGTTATTTGATCAGTAATGTTTTTGCAGCGCCTGCCGAAGGTGCAATGTTTGCAAATGTAATGACAGAAATGACAGGTAAAGCCATACCGCCTGAAGTTTTTAGTATAGGTATAACAATAATTCTTGTATTTATAAATCTTAAGGGTGTCAATATGTCTACAGTATTGCAGGAAATAGTTGCAACATTTATGGTGCTTTCACTTTTAATACTTAGTGTAATTGGTGCCTTTCAGCTTGGAACAAATGAATCTATTACTCAGGAAGCGGTTATTTCGTCTGAGTTAAAAGATATTCTTCCGTTGACCGCTGTTGCATTCTGGTTTTTTATAGGTGCAGAATTTATAGTACCTTTAGGGAAAGACATGAAAAATCCTAAAAAAGTGCCGTTGAGCATGATATTATCATTGGGAATAATGGGGCTTATTCAAATAATAATGGTATTTGGTTTTCATAACTATACACCGTGGTCAGAGCTTGGTTCTGCCGCTTCACCGCATTTACTTTATGCTGTAAATATGCTCGGAGATTTCGGAAGATACTGGATGATAGCCGTTGCAATTTTTGCGGCTGTAAGTACGCAGAATTCGATTATTTGTTCAGTTTCGGAAATATGCTGCGGAATGGCAAAAATGAATCTATTACCGGCATTTTTCCGTAAGAAAAATAAGAACGGAGCGCCTTACTGGGTTATAATAATTCTTGGTGTAATTACCTGTCTTATTGAAGCATCAGGCATTTCAACCGGTGAACAGGTTGCATTCCTTACTTTGACATGCTCACTATTCTGGATGCTTTCTTACATAACTTCACATATTAATGTTATTATTTTAAGAAGAAAAATGAAAAATGTACCGAGAAATTTTAAAACTCCGCTTTTCCCGATTATACAAATAATAGGCATAGCATTACAGTTATATATGATGTTTAATATTTCTACTGATTCAAATCAAAAAATAAAAATATATATTCTTTGTTTGGTGTTATTTGCAGGACTTTTTATTTATGCTTTTATATGGGTTAAATATAAGCTTAAACTGCCTTTGATGAAGGGAATAGGTGTGCATCAGGTTATTCGAATGGAAAGTCCGGAATATCATAAAGTTCAGGATTATTTGAAAAATCAGAACGATAATACAAAAATGTAGTATATTTTGTTGGCATTATTTTTTAGAAATGCAGAACAAATTATAAAAGTAATACCGCTTACACGGCAAAGGTTAAGATGCAGTGTGAGCGGTAGCATTTTTTATTTGTATAATTTGAATTATATGTATAAATTTTTAATATTCTTAAGGAATTTTCAAGCTTTCTATGATATATTAAATGTAAAAGGGAATTGTCCTTTTTAATGAGTAATATCCTGTCGGTGGAGTTTACTCAACAGTATTATTCAGTAAACTTGCTCTTGCTGAATAATACTGTTTATATGTTTGTATACTCGATAAGAAAATTCATATTATTTTGAGGAGGATCATAAAAATGTATTTACGTCGTAAGCTTTCCGGATTTATTGCGGGAATATTGACTATGACATGTCTTGCACAGCCTATAACGGTTATTGCGGAAAACTCTGCTTCAAGCTACAAAATGAATGTTTCGGTTAATTTGTCAGGTGAAAAGAAAAAAATCAGTCCTTATATTTATGGAATCAATCAGTACGGCAATGTAAACAATTACAAAAATGTTACCGTAAATGCAGTACGTCAGGGAGGCAATCGCTACACAGGTTATAACTGGGAAACAAACTGGTCAAATGCAGGTGAAGACTGGGTAAACAGTTCGGACACTAACATCGGAGATGTTTCTAACGGTGCAGGATATGCCGCAAGAAAGCTTTCAGCGGAATGTGAAGAATATAATGTACCTTATAAAATGACAACTTTACAGATGGCCGGATACGTTGCCGCTGATAAGAACGGTACGGTAACTGCAAATGAAGCTGCTCCGTCTGACAGATGGCTGGAAGTGTTTACACATAAAAATTCTGAGTATCTTCTTGAACCGGATCTTACAGATAACGCAGTTTATATGGACGAATATGTAAATTATCTGGTAAAAACATTAGGTGATTCAACAACATCAACAGGTATTCAGGGATATAGTCTTGATAACGAACCGTTTCTTTGGAATGATACTCATCCAATGCTTCACCCGGAAGAATGTACGGCAAACGAACTTATTGAAAAATCAATAGATCTTGCAAAGACTGTAAAAGAAATTGATCCGAATGCCGAAGTTTTCGGACCGGCTCTTTGGGGAATGCTTCCTTGTATTCAGGCGGGAACAAGTGAAAACTTTACAGACGCTGAATGGAACAATATTAAGAATAATTATAATTGGTATTTGGATTATTATCTTGAAAGTATGGCAAAGGCTGAAAGTGAAACGGGAAAGCGTCTCCTTGACGTTGTCGACGTTCATTACTATTCACAGGATTGCTCGACTGACGACGGTAAGCTTCAGGCAGCAAGAAGCTTATATGATGAAAGCTATGTGGAAAACAGTTGGCTTCAGCCTTATTTTGGCGGATATTTTCCATTGCTTCCGAATATTCAGAAATCAATAGACAAATATTATCCGGGAACAAAAATTGCTGTTTCAGAATATAATCTTGCAGATATTGCAAATGAAAAGACAACGGGCAAGAATGTAATTGCCGCTATTGCCGAAACCGAAGCGCTTGGCGCATTTGCACAAAATGAAGTTTACCTTGCCACATACTGGGGAACGCTTCCGGAATGTCCATATGTAGAATCCGCTATAAATCTTTATACTAACTTTGACGGAGAAGGTTCGTCATTCGGCGATACGCTTGTTGAAGCAAAAACTGAAGATTTGTCTAAATCAGCGGCATTTGCGTCTATAGACGGAAACGATGATTCGGATGTTAAACTCGTTCTTTCAAATAAGGAAAAAACAAGTACTGAAAAGGCTTCTATTACTATTGACGGTTCATCTGCTGATTATAAAAGTGCTGTTGTTTACGCAGTAACACAGGACAGCAGCGAAATCAGAATTATTGATGTTCAGAATAATTTAAGCGGTAATACTATTGAAGTTGAGCTGCCTCCGCTTTCTGTTGCACAGGTTGTAATTTCAGATGAATTGACTGACAAGAAAGAATATGAAGCGCCAAGCATTACTATAAAAGAAACGGAATATAATGTAAGTGATCTTGCAACAGCTGAGGACGGTTCATATATTATTCCGTTGGGTGATAAGGAAAATCTTAAAGAAATCATATTTGATGTAAACAGTTATTCAACAGAAGGTTCTGCATATTACAGCGGCGGCGGAGGACTTTGTTTCCCAAGCCTTACTCCGGTAAACGGCGGAGAGCCTTTTTGGGGTTTTAAAACTGTTAATTTCTCTAACGGTCAGTCAAAAATCGTTGTAGGCTTTGACGAGTATTTTACTGATACAAATCAAGAACAGGTAAAAGCTGTTGTTGACGGTAATGAAGCGCAATGGCAGCCTAACTGGTGGTTATTCTCCGAAAAACAGGGAGATAAAGGTACTGATGTAGTAGTAAATTATTCTAAAGTAACTCTTGTTTATGAATACGATAATGCGGAAAAGTTAATAGGTGATGCAAACGCAGACGGCAAGATAAATGTAAGCGATGTGGTTGCTTTATCTCAGTGGTTAATAAATATTAAAACAGTAAAAATAGACGGAGAGCTTGCAGATGTAATTACCGATGATAAAATTAATATTTTTGACCTTATGGCTTTAAAGAGAATTGTAATCAATAATAAGTAGTTTTTGTGCTAAAGACGAGATTACTTCTTAATACAAAAAGCACGTCTTGTAATAGACGTGCTTTTTTCTGTAAAATATGTTATAATAATTTGGGGGTGTAATAAATATGCGAATACTGATTGTAGAGGATGAAATGGATCTTTCTATGATTTTATCCGAAATGCTCGAAATGGAAGGGTATTATGTTGATGCTGTATATAATGGTATAAGCGGTCTGGATTATGCTTTATCCGGAATATATGATATAATCATTCTTGATATTATGCTTCCGGGAATGGACGGATTACAAGTACTTTCCGAAATGCGCAGAAACAATATGAATACGCCGGTTTTAATGCTTCCTGCAAAATCAGAGATTGAAGATAAAGTAACAGGATTTGACAAAGGCGCTGACGATTATCTTACAAAACCGTTTAATACAAAGGAATTGCTTGCAAGAATACGTGCTTTATCAAGACGTAAGGAAAAAATATTTTTTGACGATAATCTTAAATTTGCGGATATAGTTCTTGATAAAGAAACACATGAAATATGTAAAAACGAACAGAAGGTAAAGCTTACAAAAAAGGAATTCAATATAATAGAGTTGCTGATTTTAAACAAAGGAAAAACTGTTTCAAAGGAATGCATTACTGTGAAAATATGGGGTTATGATACTGATATTGAGTATAACTCTATTGAAGTTTACATTTCGTTTCTCAGGAAAAAACTAAATGCAATAAATTCGCAAATCCATATATCTACTGTAAGGGGTATCGGTTATACGATCAAGGAGCGGAAAAATGGATAAGGAAATAAAGAGCCTTAGAAAAAAGTTTTTTATTTTTTCTGCATCTATTGCATTTGCTATAATTTTTATAATGCTTTTAGTATTAAATATTTTAATGCATATGTCATATCAGAATGAATTGAAAACCGCAACGGATATGGTTACACAGACTGCTTATTCCAATGTAATGGATATTAATACGGAAGTTATATATTTAAAGGATACCGAAACTAATGATAACGGTGATTATATTATTCGGCGTAATCCTAATTTAGTCAAAAGTGTTACTCTTAACGGTGAAATCACCTGTTTAGATAAAAGCGCCGACTGGTACTGTGCAGGGGGCGGTATTTATTTTGAATTTATTGATGAGCATGATAATGCAAAATATATTCATAAAGAGTATAAATTTAATCAGGGAAATACAAAAATAACCGTTGATTTTACAAATAATTCTGATTTTATTTGTGATAATAAGCCTATTGTGACCGATATATCAAAAGCTTCTCAGGATAGGTTTTGGATTTCTATTGTCTGGTGGGCAATATCAAGTAATTCACATAATACGAATAATCCTGATGTTAAATTGGACATTGACAGTATAGAAATAAAATATACTGAAAATATATCAGCTGCATCATCCCAGAGTTTTGAAATTCAAAACCGTGATTTTAAAGATATATATCTTGCAGGCACACCTCAGACTTTAAGCAATTTCAACTGTTTTTATTTTATAACAGATAAAAAGGATAATATTGTAGAAATTAATGAAGGTAATATTTCTCAAAAGATTTCAAAGAATGATATAATTTCATTTATAAAAAGTACCTATAATTCCGATTTTATTATTGACAATATAAAATATTCTCATCATTTAACCGAAACGGATCACTATAAAATTCACGTATTTATACATAGTACTCAAGGGGAAAAAAATAGCCGGCAGTTAATATTAATGTCGGTTCTGTCAGGAAGCAGCGTCTTTATTCTTTTAATTATACTTATTTATATTGTGTCAGGCAAAGCGGTAAAGCCCATAAGCGAAAGCTATAAAAAGCAAAGAGAATTTATTTCAAATGCCAGTCACGAGCTTAAAACTCCGATTACTGTAATCACGGCAACTTCTGAACTCATGGAAAAGAAAAACGGTTCAGACAGGCTTGTTAATTGTATTAAAATTCAATCCCAGAAAATGAGCAGACTTGTTAATGAAATGCTTACCTTTTCAAGACTTTCAAATCATGAAAAGCAAACGGATGATTTTAAAAATTTTGATATGAGCAATGCTGTAAGAAATACAGCGTTGTATTTTGAAAGCAGAGCTTTTGAAGAGAAAAAACAAATAGTATCAAATATTCAGGAAAATATAAGCTTTACCGGAAATCAAAACAAAATAGAAGAGCTTGTTGAAATTTTACTTGACAATGCGCTTAAATATTCGGATGGAAATTCACAAATTAAACTTCATTTATATACTGAAAAAGAAAATATTATTCTTATCTGTCAAAATCAGTGCATGAACTTTAATACAGACGATATACCGTTCTTGTTTGAACGTTTTTATCGTGGCGATAAATCACATTCAAAAGAAACGGAAGGGTTTGGTCTTGGACTTTCAATTGCAAAAGAAATAGTATTACTTCATAAAAGCAGTATTACTGTAAATTATAAAAACAATATTGTTAATTTTCAAATTAAATTCTGACTCAGTAAAATAAATGCTATAATTATCAATAAAGTGATATAATTGTTTATGACATAGTGATAAAATAGCAATGAAGGAGATGATATAAATGCTAAAGGAACTGGGATTTTATAAGGGAATAAATTTTGGCGGATGGTTTTCGCAGTGTGCTTATGATGAATCACATTTTGATAGTTTCATAACAGAAAATGATTTTGCAAGGGTTTCATCATGGGGATTAGATCATATCAGATTGCCTATTGATTATAATATCATTGAATGTTCTGACGGAACAATGAATGAAAATGTTATGTCCAGAATAGATAAAGTTTTGGAGCTTTGCAGGAAGTATTCATTAAATACGGTGATTGATCTTCATAAAACAGCCGGATTTTCATTTGATACCTATTCTGAAAATGAATACGGGTTTTTTGAAAATATGAATTATCAGGAACATTTTTATAAGATATGGGAATACATTTCCAAAAGATATGGTAATCTTTCCGATAGAATAGCCTTTGAACTTCTTAATGAAGTTACAGACAAAGAATATTTAACAGCATGGAACAGTATTGTTAAGAAATGTATTGAAAGAATCAGAAATTTTGCTCCCGACACTTTAATTATGGTAGGAAGCTATTGGAATAATGATGCCGAAGCAGTAAAGGATCTTGATGCGCCTTATGACAGCAATGTTATATATAATATGCATTGTTATGAACCTCTTAAATTTACACATCAGGGAGCATACTGGACTGATAAGATAGATCCGGATTCAAGATATTCATTTGATCAAATGGGAATTACTGATGAGTTGTTTGAAAAACTTTTTTCCTCTGCAATAAAAAAGGCAAAGGATAATCATACTGAATTGTACTGCGGTGAATACGGCTTAATTGATTGCATTTCACCTGAAGACAGTATTAAGTGGTATAGGACTATTCATAATATATTTGAAAAATATGGTATAGGTCGCTGTGCATGGTCTTATAAAGAAATGGATTTCGGTATCTCCGATATAAGACTGGATACTGTGCGTCAAGAACTTCAGCAGTATTTTTAACCATAAATTCGTCTATTGCAGTTTATTTCGGAATATGGTAAAATAATTGCAGGAGGACGAATTTATGAGCTTTGAATCGGAAAGAAACATTGCCCGGCATTTATTTTCACAACGTGAGGACAATTTTGAGCATGCTTCATTTGACTGTGAAATGGCATTTTATGAAAGTATATGCTCAGGGGATATTGTTCTCGTAAAAATGCTTGCAACTCCGCTTTGCGGTGATGGTTATGGAGTATTAAGCAAAGATGTTTTAAGAAATCTGAAATATCATTTTGCTATATCTGCGGCACTGATTGCAAGGTTTTGCATTAAAAGCGGTATGACTACCGAAACAGCGTATCAGATGAGTGATTACTATATAATGAAGGCTGACGAGAGCAATTCTCAGGAAGAAATACATGATGCACATATGGAAATGATTGAAAACTATACTGTTAAGATGAGAAGAGTAAGAAACAGCCGGATTTATTCCAAACAGATAGTAAGAGCAATTGATTATATTTGTGCTCATCTACATAACAGGATTTTTCTTGATGACGTTGCAAATTACCTTAAGCTGAGTTCGGCTTATCTTTCAAGACTGTTTAAGTCAGAAACGGGAATATCCTTTAGTGATTATGTAAATCGAACAAAGGTTGAGTCAGCTGCTAATCTTTTGCGTTTTTCTGAATATTCTGATCTTGAAATAAGTAATTTGTTTTGTTTTAGTTCTCAAAGCTACTTTATTAAAATATTCAGAAAGTATATGAAAATGACGCCTAAAGAATACAAAAAAATATATCATATGCCTGATTTTATATCAAATAATACTAAACCGCTGTAAAATCAGCGGTTTTTTATATGTCATTAATTTACTATTTTTATCAAGATGTTTGTATATTTTTGTGCTGATTTTACGATACAATGTAATTATAAAAAACTGAAAATTTGAAACTGTAAAACTGAGAGGAGTTTTAATTTATGAAAAAGCGTATATTTAAACGCTGCGCAGCCGCTCTTGCCGTTTGTGCGGTTATGTCATCGGCTATGCCGATTATTCCGTTAAATACTTTTGCCGCTTCTAATATTATCAGCAATTCAACCTTTGACTATAATACTACCGGTTGGGGTACTTACAAGGAAAGCGGAGGGGTTTGTTCGTTAGGTACGGAAAATGGGAAACTTGCACTTACAGTAAACAATGTCGGAAGAGTCAGTCATGCTGTTCAGGTATTTTATGATATAGTTCCGCTTTATCAAAACGGAGTGTATCGCTTGAAGTATGATATTTCATCTACAACGGACCGATATATTGAAGCAATGATCCAGCAAAACGGAGGAACATATCAATCTTACACATGGAAGGGTCTTAATCTTACTTCTTCTCCTCAAACTGTTGATTACGAATTTACCATGACGGCTGAAACTGACATTATGGCTAAGTTGGTTTTCAATTGCGGTATTCAGGAAAAGCATGAAGGACAGCTTCCCGAACATAAAATTTATCTTGACAATGTTTCTTTAGAGCTTGTAGATGACAGTAAGGTGGATTATTCGGCATTCAGACCATATGAACCTCCGATAACTACCAATCAAGTAGGATACAGAAGTGACAGCAAAAAAACTGCTGTTTTCAGAAATGCAGACAGTGAAAGCGAATTTTCTGTTGTAAATGCCGATACAAATAAAGTTGTTTATACCGGTAAATTATCAGATGGTATAAATAATGTTTATGCAGGAGAAATAAATAAAATAGGTGATTTTTCTTCTGTTACGGAAACAGGAAAGTACTATATAAAATGCGGAAATCTTGACAATTCTTATACCTTTGAAATTTCGGATAACGTTTATTCAAATCTTCTTGATGACAGTATAAGAATGCTTTATCTTCAAAGGTGCGGAACGGTTATACAGGACAGTGATTTCGGACATTCAGCTTGTCATACGGGAATCGCAACAATTTACGGAACAAATGACAAAATTGACGTTTCAGGCGGCTGGCATGATGCCGGTGACTATGGAAGATATATAGTTCCGGCTGCAAAGTCTGTTGCAGATTTGCTGTATGCATATGAAGCAAATCCAGAACTTTACAGTGACAGCATTGGTATTCCGGAAAGCGGAAACGGAACTCCCGATATACTTGATGAAGTTCGTTATGAGCTTGAATGGATGAAAAAAATGCAAAGATCGGACGGCGGAGTATATCATAAAGTTACTTGTGAAAACTTTCCCGGATATGTTTCTCCTGAAGCAGAAACCGCTCCGCTTATCGTTACTCCCGTTTCTACAACGTCAACTGCCGATTTTTGTGCATCAATGGCTTTGGCTTATGAATTTTATAAGGATATAGACGAGGCTTTTGCTCAGGATTGCTTAGAGCGTGCAGAACTTGCATGGTCTTTCCTTGAAGCAAATCCGAATTTGATTTTTACTAATCCTACTGATATTACTACAGGAGATTATGGCGACAATTCTGATTATGATGAACGTTACTGGGCAGCTGCGCAGCTTTACCGTGCAACCGGTAACAGCAAGTATGAGAATGCTTTAAACGGCATGTCGGCTTATAAGGGACTTGATTGGTCAACCGTTGGAGATTACGGAAATATTGCAATTCTAACAGATAAGAAAATCAGCAAAGATTCATCAATCTATACAAAGGCCAAAAATATTGTTATATCTCAGGCGGATAAGTTTACTACTGTTTCTAATAATTCTCCTTATGGTGCTGCGATTACAAAGTTCGACTGGGGCAGCAACATGACTGTAGCTAATGCCGGAATTATACTCAGTACAGCATATAATATTACAGGCGATGAAAAATATCTTAATGCTGCAAATGCTCAGATTGATTATTTGCTCGGAACAAATCCGGTCGGCGAATGTTTCTTTACCGGTTATGGAACGGTTTCACCGGAGAATCCTCATCACAGACCGTCTATGGCTGTTGGCAAATCAATGAAGGGAATGTTAGTTGGCGGCGTTAATCAAAATCTGGAGGACAGTGCAGCGAAAGCTTATTGTCAGGGTCTGCCTGCCGCTAAGTGTTATGTTGACCATTCCGAAAGCTATTCCACTAATGAAATAACTATATATTGGAATTCCCCGCTTACATATCTTGTTGCTCTTACAGATAATGAGGGTAAAGAAGAAAGTGAATTTACACTTGGGGATATTAATGGTGACGGACGTATAAATTGCTTTGATATGATTTTAGCAAAGAGGGGACTTATTAACGGTAAATTTGCAGACAGTGCCGCAGCTAAGGCAGCAGATGTTAATCAGGACGGTAAATATACTGTTGCAGATGCTGTTCTTATTCAAAAGTTTCTTTTACGTCAAATAACAACTTTTCCTGTTGCAGAACAGACCGATTTCATAGATTATGGTACTCCTATGAACGACAATGCAACTGTTACCGCGGATTTCAGAAAAGGTGAAACTCCGTTATTTATCGCTTCGGATGGCTGGACAAATGGAAGCTGCTTTGATTGCGGATGGTATAAACAGAATACCTCTTTTAAAGACAATGTGCTGAATTTGACAATTGATAAGGACAATACAGGAAAGTATAACTATTCCGGCGGAGAATACAGAACAAATGATTTTTATCATTACGGTTATTATGAAACATCAATGCAAGCTATAAAAAATGACGGTGTGGTATCATCATTCTTTACATATACAGGTCCTTCGGATAATAATCCTTGGGATGAGGTAGATATTGAAATTCTTGGTAAGGATACTACAAAGGTTCAGTTTAACTACTATACTAATGGAGTCGGCAATCATGAGTATATGTATGATCTTGGCTTCGATGCATCTGAAGGCTTTCATACTTATGGATTTGACTGGCAGGCTGATCATATAACATGGTATGTTGACGGAAAGGCAGTTTACACTGCATATAATAATATTCCGACAACTCCGGGAAAAATTATGATGAATGTTTGGCCCGGTACAGGAGTTGATGATTGGTTAAGCTCGTTTAATGGAAATACTCCGCTTACCGCTCGTTATCAGTGGGTAACATATAATAAGCAGTAGTTATATAATTCAGTTTGAAATAGATATAAACTATATGTATACAAAATTAAAGCCGAGGATTTATTCCTCGGCTTTAATTTGCAGCGGAATATTATTAATTATAATAGAGGACTGGTGTCCTTTTACTTATAATAAGGAATATTTTGTCAAGCAGTAAAAGGTTAATTTGTACTTTACCATACAACTTACTTTATAAGTATTATTTTTAGGGAAAAGGATATACTAATTATACTAAAAAATATGTTTTGAAAGGAAATTGCTATGATTGAGAATGATACAATAAGACTTCTGCGGGAATGCGATGCAGGTATAAAAATGGGGATTTCATCTATTGATGATTCTTTAAAATATGTCCAAAACTCTGAGTTAAGAGAGTATCTTGAAAAAAGTAAAAGGGATAATGAAGAGATTCAGCAGGAGCTTCAGGAACTTCTGCATGATTATCATGATGATGGAAAAGAGCCTCCTGCTATGGCTAAGGGAATGTCATGGATAAAAACAAATGTCAAACTGGCAGTTAACGAATCAGATGACGCTGTAGCCGAGCTTATAACCGATGGATGCAATATGGGGGTTAAATCACTTGCACGTTATTTAAATCAGTATAAAGCAGCAGATGAAAAGTCTAAGGGTATTGCCGAAAAGTTAATCAGTATTGAAGAAAGATTAGCAGTTGATATCAGAAAATTTTTATAAATAATATTATAGAGTGCGTAATTTGCGCACTCTTTTTCTGAATCAAATATTTCTTATTTGCTATATAATATAAAATTCCCTGTTTTTACAGGGAATTTTTTTAATTTCCTCCGGGACCGTCTTGTCGTTTACGTTTGTCAGGCTTGCTTTTTAGATGGGTACTTGTCCACTGATTGTTGACTGCCGTTTTCTCATTTTGTTTTTCATTTTTAGACATTTGTAACACCTCCGGCTGTAAAGTATTTTATACAAAATGAAATAAATTATACATATAGTAAGCTGCAATTTAACTTAAAGATTTGTAATTCTTTGTTGTTAATCTGTATGCATATTAAGTGACTGATTTGAATATTTATATACAAAACAGTAAGGACGTGTTATAGTGAAAAGAAAACTATTAATTATTTTATGTATTGTTATTAGTATTGCATGCGGTTGTGCAGATCAGTCAGAAAATTTAAAAACTGATTCAACGGGAGCAGTCACTCTTGGAATACAAACTATTGAGCAGCTTCAAGTTTTAGAACCATTTAACAAGGACATAGATGATACAAATTCTGATTATATTCCGTTAAATTATGAAAAACATCAGGCAATATGGCTTACTATGATGGATTATAATAATATTCTTAAAGGAAAAAATGAAAAAGAATTTACTGAAAGTATAAAATCGGTGTTTAATAATATAAAAAGTGCAGGATTTAATACTGTTTATGTTCATGTACGTCCTTATAATGATGCATATTACGATTCGGAAATTTTTCCACGAGCAGAGTATTATTCTGAGGATATGGAATTTGATCCTTTTGAAATAATAGTAAGTGAAGGGCATAAAGAACAACTCTCCATACATAGTTGGATAAATCCTCTTAGATGTCAAACCGATCCACAGCTAAAAGAACTTGATGATAAGTATATTATAAAACAATGGTATAATGATAAATCAAAAAACGGAACTTATATTATAAAAATTAAAGATAGATGGTATCTTAATCCGGCGTATGAAGAAGTAAGAGATTATGTGACTTCCGGAGTTAAAGAAATAATCGAAAAATATAATATAGACGGTGTACATATTGATGATTACTTTTATCCTACACAAGATGATTCTTTTGATACAGCAGCATTTAAAGAATCCGGAAAATCTGATTTGAAGCAATGGAGAACAGAAAATATTGATAATCTTGTTAAAGGTGTTAATAATACTGTAAAAAGTAAAAATACAGAAATGATTTTTGGGATAAGTCCACAGGGAAACATTGATTCGGATTGTAATGTTCTTTATGCAGATGTTAAAAAGTGGTGCAGTGAAGACGGCTACTGCGATTATATAGTTCCTCAAATTTATTATGGTTTTGAGAATGAAAGTCTTCCATTTGAGAAAACTGTTAAGGAATGGATAAATCTTAACACAAATGAAAATGTAAAGCTTATAATCGGAATTTGTACTTATAAACTCGGCAAGGAGGATAAATGGGCAGGAAGCGGAAAAAACGAGTGGAAGGACAATGACGGAATACCTGCTAAACAAGCTAAATATGTTTTTGAAAGTAAGATAGATGGTTTAGCTGTTTATAGTTATGAATCGTTGTTTGATGATAATATAAAAGATGAACGGGAAAAATTATCGGCTGTATTGCTGGAAAATAATTAGAGGGAGTGAAATTAATCATTGAAGCAAAATAAAATTGTACAAATTCGTAAAAAAAAATATTATAATCTTATTACATCACTTTCTGCCGGCGTCTTGGTAATAATATCATTAAGCTGCGTTTGTGCGTTTTGTATAAGCAGTATTGATATTTCGGAAAGTGCTATTAATATTATGATTGATTTTGTTATGTGTGCCGGAGGGTTCATTTCAGGATTTCAATTTGGAAAATTGAAGAGACGCAAGGGAATAGCAGGCGGTTTGCTTTGTGGATTATGGCTTGCTTTGATTGTAACGTTTTTCGGATTATTATATATGAGAAAATTAGTGTTTTTAACAACAATCAGTAACTTATTTTTTTTATGTATATCGGGAGCGGTTGGCGGTGTGTTTGGTGTGAATACTAAAATTCGCAGACCACCGTATTAAACAGTAAATTATAAGAAATTTTATGAATTTTTTTGTAGAAACCTATTGAAAAAAGCAGAAATATATGATATAATATAGAGCAGTTTAAAAATAATTTGGAGGTTTTTTATGAAGCATATTAAAACTATTAATAAAGCTAACCTTAAAGAAACAGCTAAAAAAGGTGGCTGCGGAAAGTGCCAGGCTTCTTGTCAGTCGGCTTGTAAAACTTCCTGCACAGTAGCAAATCAGAAGTGTGAAAGATAATTTTACTGGTTTGATATTAAAAGGGACATTTAAGTAAGTGTCCCTTTTAAATTTTTATGAGGTGAAATGATGATACATAAGTATAAATTAAATGGTTACAATATTGTTTTGGATACAAACAGCGGCGGTGTACATATTGTTGACGATCTAACATATGATTTGCTTGATAATGTAGAAGCACCGTTTGAAGATAAGTGTCCTCGGAATGTTGTTGAAAAGCTTTCAAGATTTTATCCGGAAGAGGATATAAATTCATGTTATGATGAAATTGTTCAGCTTTATAATGATAAGATTCTTTTTTCTGAAGATGACTATGAAAAGTTTGCAAAATATTCAGTAGCTTCTCCTGTTAAAGCAATGTGTCTGCACATAGCTCATGACTGCAATTTAAGATGTGAATATTGTTTTGCGTCTACCGGAGATTTCGGTAAGGGCAGAAAGCTAATGTCTTTTGAAACGGGTAAAAAGGCAATAGATTTTCTTCTTGAAAAGTCCGGAGACAGAGAAAATCTTGAACTGGACTTTTTCGGCGGTGAACCGCTGATGAATTTTAATGTAGTAAAGCAAATTGTCGAGTATGCAAGATCCAGGGAAAAAGAATTCGGCAAACGATTCAGATTTACAATTACTACAAATGGAATGCTTTTAGATGATGATAAAATTGAATTCATCAATAAAGAAATGTCCAATGTTGTTCTTTCAATTGACGGAAGAAAAGATGTTAATGATAATATCAGAAAAAGAGTTGACGGTTCAGGCTGTTATGATGTTATTCTTCCTAAATTTAAAAAACTGGTTGAAAAAAGAGGGGACAAGGAGTACTATGTAAGGGGCACATTTACAAAACATAATCTTGATTTCTCTGAAGATGTATTCAGTCTTTATAACGAGGGATTTGATCAGATATCAGTCGAACCTGTTGTGTGTGAACCGGAAGCGCCTTATGCTCTTACTGAAAAAGAACTGTCATCAATTTTCAGCGAGTATGAAAGACTGTCAGCCAGAATACTTGAAAATGAAAAGCATGGGGGAAAGTTTAACTTCTTCCACTTTATGTTGGATTTGGATCAGGGACCTTGTGCAATAAAACGATTGAGAGGCTGCGGCTGCGGAAATGAATATGTAGCTATTACACCTGACGGGGATATTTATCCATGCCATCAGTTTGTTGGTCTGGAAGAATATAAAATGGGTAATCTTGAAGACGGTACCTTTAACCTTGATATGAAGGCAGAATTTGCAGCATCTCATGTATATACTAAACCGGAATGTAAAAAGTGCTGGGCTAAATTTTATTGCAGCGGCGGATGCAATGCCAATAATTATATATATGCCGGAGATATTCACAATGCACATAAATTTTCATGTCAGCTTGAAAAAAAGCGACTGGAATGTGCGATTATGATGAAAGCGGCAAGACTTGAATGTGAAATAGCAGAATAAAAATAAAAAATCCTCTGATATCTATATTAGTATCAGAGGATTAAATTATTTATAAGTTCAAATTTTAAAGTAATCTTTTAAGCATGATCGAATCGAATACATTTAGCTTATTATCGTCATTGACATCGGCATTTTTTAGCGCCTGATCTTTAAGTACAGAGGTTTTTACAAGATGTTTATTGAGAAGTACCAGGTCAGCTATTTCTATAGTTCCGTTAAGATTTATATCGCCTTTAAGTTCAGGTTTAGGATCAGTTTCATCAGTCGGCAGAGGATTAACAGAACCGTCTGAATCAAGATTGCTTCCTTCGGATTCTGCATAAGTTTTGTAATAATCTGAAACTGATATTCCTGTTCCGTTTATACCTAATGGCTTTTGATGGTCAAGACTAATATACTTGCCTGTTTTTGATGTTTGCCATAATGATGGTTCAAAAAGTCCGTATTTTTCATCGTCCCATGTAAGGAAGTCATATGATAAAAGACCGCCGGTATCACCTGAGTTCGGATTAAGGCACCAGAATGTATGATTAATATGATTGTCAACCATGTAGTCACGCAGAAGCTCCATCCACTTTTGGTTTTCGGCACCATCCATGTGACCGCCCCATTCTCCTATTAACAACGGAGCAATATCCTGATCATTGATATATGCCCATGTATCATACCAGTAATCGTCAAGCAGTGTTTGTGTTGTAAAATCTTTTTGGAACCAAGTCTGCGGCCATACGGACGGACCGTAATCATGCGGTGAGTACACTATTTGACTATTTCTGCTGTCAGAACCCAGTTCAATAGGATAATCTTTAACACCTCTTAGGTTTCCGCCCCACCATCCGGCATAATAGGGAGGATTAGATTCTGAATCAGGCTGACCCCAAGTAAAGCTGTTGTTTCTAACCTGCTGCTCGACACCTTCAATAAGAATTAAAGCATTAGGGTGAACGTCAAGTATGGCATTAGCGCATTTTGTTGCTGCATAAGCCCAGTTATTCTCATCCTTTGAACCGTCCCATTTTGCAGCCTGAACGCCTTCTTGTCCCTTGCCGTGAGGTTCGTTTTTTAAATCATAAGCTAAAATAGTGTCGTCATTTTTATACTTATCTGCTAACCAAACCAGTGTATCAATCCAAATATCAGTTGTGATTACTGTACCGTCTTTTGTTTCTTTTCCGTACCAAAGATTATAATTATGTCCTGAATTATCTGAATGAGGACTATGGATATCAATTAGAGCTTTGATTCCATATTTTTTACATTTTTGCATAATTATATCAAATATTTCTTCACTGGTTTTAAGTGTTTTACCGTCTTCGAGGACAAAATCCCTGTTTATGTCCACATAAGGCGGTTCATAACCGGCCTGAACGCTCTGTACAGGATTAGGTGTTCCATTCATCCAAGAATAAATAAGTTCTGTAGAGATAGGGAAACGTATAATATTAATACCCTTATCAGCTACATTTGAAAGAAATTTATCACAGTCGGCTGCGTAAAGACCGTGCGGAACGTTTTCCGAGCAGTTGAAACCAAACCAGTTTGCCCCCGTCAGCCAAACTTGATTGCCGTCTTTATCATAAAGTCTGCTTCCTACAGCATGAAGCCAGTCGTCATTGTTATCGTCAACAGCTGCTGAAGTTGTAAATCCGCCGAAAGCAGAAGTTATACTTGTTGCTGCAACAGTCAAAAGAGTAGCAGCAGCAATAAGCTTCTTTTTAAAGTTCATATTGTACCTCCTAATCAAAATTAAAACCGCATTAATATACAATTTAATTATAAACTATAAATAAAAAAATGTCAAGAAGTTTAGTTCAAACTATCTAAAATAACAGAAGCTATTTGTTCGGTTGAAACATCATAAGATTCTCTGTTTTCAATAAGAATGGCAAAAGCTATAGGGAAATCCTTGTCATCAACAAATCCTGTAAGCAGTGAGTTTTCTTCTTCTCCGTTCTTGACTTGTGCCGTACCGCTTTTAACTCCCAATGTATAGCCCGGAATTTTACCGGTATAATTCAGACCGTTTTCAAGCATTATGTCCTTTACTTCCGAAGCAGTCTGAGAAGAAAACAGTTGTTCCGAATAATTTGTAGATGCGCTTTCAACAGTTCTGCCGTTAACATTTGTTACATGGTCGATTAAATATGGCATGGTAGACTTTCCGGATTCATTTGCAATAGCGCTTTGCCACATCATCATCTGGCACGGACTGACAAGACTTGTACCCTGACCGATGCAGCTCCATTGAGTGTTGAATTCATTTTTATCTTCAAGAGTTGTTGAAGCTTTAGCACTGATAATACCGTCTATAGAAATTTCTGTTTCTTCAGAGCCGTTAACAGAGTATCCTAATTTTTTATAACAATTTTCAATATCTGAAAGTGACCATCCGGAATCTTCCACCAACTGAGCGAAAAAGGGATTGCAGCTGTTTGCAAACGCTTCACGTATATTTTGAGTACCGTGACCGTATTCATTATGACAGACTATGTCAAGTCCGGTATTGTTTGTGTACACACCATTGCATGTAAAGGATCTTTCCATAAGGGAGTCAATACCCATAGTTTCGATCGCAGAGATTAAAGTAGCCGTTTTTTGAGTTGAACCGGGAACGGTTTTATAAAATGCCTTACATAAAAGACTGCCTTCGGCAAGCTCCTCATATCCCTTTATAGGATCAACTGACGGACGGCTTACACATACCAGAATTTCGCCGGTTTTGTAATTGTAGGCTATAGCACAGCCGTCCTTATCTCCGAAGGCGCTGTAAACTTTTTCATTGGCGTCATGGCTGAGAGTGGAATAAATTGCGGCTTTTCCGCCTTTATATGTTATACCTGATGTAAAACTGTAATTGCTGAGCTTTTCTAAATTTTTTGCCACCAGAGTATTTGTCATCTGACCGCTGGCATCACCGATTAAATTTCCCAGATCTTTAAAATATCCGTCTGGATACTGTCCGATTTCGGCATTGTCATCAAAAATTATATCCCCGTTTCTGTCATAGATATATCCTAAATTTCTTGATCCTGAATTACTGATATAAAATGAAGCTTCCATTTGTATTTTGGCAATCAGAATAACCATTCCTATAATGAATATAAAAATCATAAAGGTAATGAGTCGGCTTCCTCTTTTCAAACTTTTCATACAATTTTCCTCCTTCCTGCATTTTGTACATGAGGTCTTTCGGGAATAGGATATACCATAGCCTGACCGGCTTTAAGAAACCCTGCCATCAATCCGCAGGACAGCATAGAGCTTCCGCCTTGAGATATAAATGGTATGGTAACTCCCGTAAACGGAATAATATTACACGAACCGAATATATTAAGAGACATTTGCGCTATAAATACTGCCGCAACTCCAACTGAAAGGGTTGTGTGAAAATAAGAACGAGGAGTGTTTATCAGAGCTGATACGATAATAAGCATAATCATGAATACTGCAAGGAGAGCAGTTAAAAGTCCCCATTCTTCGCTGATCGAAGAGAATACTATATCTGTATCGGCTGCCGGCACTTTGTAAAGTACTCCATGTCCCGGACCTTTTCCGAACCAGCCTCCCTCTGCGATTGCAATAAGAGCCTGACACTGCTGCCAGCCGTTTCCGGTAGGATCGCTCCAGATGTCAACATGAAGTCTGTCCTGAACATAACCGGGTGCAAATTTAAGAGCAATTATGACAACAACCAGTCCGGCGGCACTGATGCCTATAAGAAGTTTTTTGGAAAGCTTGGCTTTAGGATAGCAGATACGCATTATAAATCCGCATGCCGCAACGGCAGCAAATGTCGGTAGACTTCCCAAATCTCTGCACCACCATTGCAGAAGCACAATCAGTCCCGTCAGTCCGAAAAGAATCCAATTGTCATAAACAATTCTTATTCCCAGTATTTTTTTCTTATTTTGCTGTGCTGCAAGAGAGGTAGCAAAAACAAGAGCAAAAAAGGGTTTGATAAACTCTGAAGGCTGAATAGTTATGAAACCCAGATCGATCCACATACCTCTGCTGCCGGTAAAAAGTACAATAGAAATAATAAGTATTCCGATAATCCCGTAAAAAACATATTTGTACTTTTCAATAAAGCGATAATTCTGAGCAAGTTTGAATCCTGCCTGACAGAAAACAAGTGCCATTACTGCAAAAATAAAATGTTTTACTGCAAACCCGACTTTGCCGAAACATGACTGAAATATTACGCTCATATTCAGTACGGTTATAAGGAGAATATCAAGAGTATATGTATTTTGCTTTAAGAATTTTAATATAAAGAAATAGAGTATATCCGAACCTAAAATAATAGCTGAAAGAATTATAGGTGACATAATGCTGTCGTATTGTCCCTTAATGAAAACAATAGTCAAAAGTGAAATATGAGTCAGCAATGAAAGAAATGTTATAATTGTATATGATAATCCGTTTTTATACATTTATGCTTTTACCCTCCTTATATAAAGTGCTTTTTTTCCTATTTTTATTTCATCATTATTTCTGAGCTTTTTCTGTTTTATTTTTTGTCCGTTAACATATGTACCGGATGTAGAATCAAGGTCGGTAATTGTCCAGATGCCGTCTTCGAGGCTTAAAAGAGCATGGTATCTGGATACGGACATGTCAGAAAATCGTAAATCTGCTGAAATATGTCGTCCCATAAGTACTTCTTGTGAATTAAGCGTAAAGGTGAACTCTCCGCTGTAATCCATAAGAACCATGTGTCTTGCCGCTTTGCTCCACTGTTTTTGTACGGTTTTTTTCTCCTTCGCACAGAAGCAGATAATAACAAGTGCACATATATCAACGATTATCAGTCCGGCAGCTGAAATGATTTCTTTGAAAGCAGAAAGCTCTTCAACCATTTCACTTATAAATTCTGTGAAGTTGTCAAGCATAACGTTTTTATCCTTTCTTTTTTATTGTATTTTAATAACATTATAATACATTTCAGAAAAATTTTCAACTGTAAGGACACTGAGCGGAATTTTTAGGATGTTTATGTAATTAATACTTTCTTTTGTTTTTTTATAAGGCTTGCAAAATATGACGAAATAAGCTATAATAAAGTGTGACGTTGTGATATAGGACCTGTCTTAATGAATATCAAAGCAAAAAGATCGGGTTTTCAGCATACCGCAAACTGAAAGGAGAAAATATTCATTTTAATGAATACTTAGATAATATGGAAAAGAATATGATTAAGGATACAGAAAATAAAATAAAAGACTTATCTTTGCCGACAGTTGCCATGAGAGGACTTGTTTGTTTCCCAAGATTTGTAATGCATTTTGATGTTGCAAGGGAAATTTCCGTCAAGGCTGTAAAGACTGCGTTGAAAAATGACAGACTGGTTTTTCTTACTGCCCAGAAGGATGTTTATATTGAAGAACCGAAGGATGAGGACTTGTATAGAATTGGTGTTGTTGCGGAAATACGGCAGACTCTTAAAACTCCAGATAATATTATGAGGGTTTTGGTGGAAGGACTTTACAGAGCAAAAATCAAAGAAACAATAATCGAAGACGGGATGATTGAGTGCACTGTTAAAAAGCTTCCGGATTACAGTCGTGTAAAGCCTGATCCGGTTGATGTCACTGCAATTGTCCGTTCTGTAAAGGATATATTTGAAACTTACGGCGAGCTTGTTCCGAGAATGCCGAAGGAACTTATCAGCTCAATTATGTGTCAGAATGATCCCTACAAGCTATTTGAAAATATTGCATATAACATGAATCTTGAATTTCATGACAAGCAGATGCTTCTTGAAGAATCCAATATTCTTTCAAAGCTTGGTATGCTTTATGCAAATATTGTACATGAGGTTGAAGTACTGGAGATTGAAAAGCAGATACATGATGAGGTAAGGAGTAATCTTGACAAAAATCAAAGAGAATACTACCTCCGAGAACAAATGCGTGTTATTTCATCTCAGCTGGGTGAGGAAGATACTCAGGAGGAAGCCTTTGAATACATGGAAAAGATTTATGATTTGCATCTTTCTCCGGAAAGTACGGATAAATTGGTAAAGGAAGCTGACAGGCTTATGAAAATGCCGGTATCGTCTCAGGAAGCTTTTGTTATAAGAAATTATCTTGAAACAGTATTGGAACTTCCGTGGAATAAGGTTTCAAAAATAAAAGTTGATGTAAAAAAAGCGGCAAAAATTCTTGATAAAGAGCATTACGGACTGAAAAAGGTTAAAGACAGAATTCTGGAAAGTATTTCTGTTCATGCAATGATGCCGGAGGTAAAGGGGCAGATAATATGTCTTGTAGGACCTCCCGGCGTCGGTAAAACTTCAATAGGAAAATCAATTGCCAAAGCTTTGGGCAGAGAATATGTGAGAGTATCTTTAGGCGGTGTTCGTGATGAATCGGATATAAGGGGACACAGAAAAACATATGTCGGTGCTATGCCGGGCAGAATTATTAATGCATTAAAACAGGCAGGTACTAATAATCCGCTGATACTTTTTGACGAAATCGATAAAATGGGTAATGATTTCAGAGGTGATCCTGCGGCAGCTATGCTTGAAGTTCTTGACAGTGAACAGAATAATGAATTTAGAGATCATTATATTGAGCTTCCTTTTGATTTAAGTAAAGTACTTTTTGTAACAACAGCAAATACTACAGACACTATCCCCAAACCGCTTCTTGACAGAATGGAGCTTATTGAGCTTACAAGCTACACAAGAGAAGAAAAATTTCATATTGCAAGGGAGCATCTTGTTCCAAAACAGCAGAAAAAGCACGGTTTGAAGGGTACACAGATAAAAATAAACGATACTGTTATATATGATCTGATAGATTATTATACAAAAGAGGCAGGCGTAAGAAACCTAGAAAGAATGATTGCAGAGCTTTGCAGAAAGGCGGCAAAGGAGATAGTTTCCGGAGATGCTAAAAAGGTAACATATACTTCTAAAAATCTTGAGTCATATATAGGAGCAAAAAAATATTTTGATGATGAAAAGACAACTGAAAATGAAATCGGAGTTGTAAACGGTCTTGCATGGACTTCTGTGGGAGGAGTTTTAATGCCTTTGGAAGTGCTTATTCTGGATGGCAAGGGAACTATTGAAACTACGGGATCACTTGGCGATGTCATGAAGGAAAGCGCTAAGCTTGCAGTAAGCTATGCAAGAAGTGTTGCGGATAAATATAATATTGCTTCGGATTTTTATAAAAATAAGGACATTCATATTCATGCTCCTGAGGGAGCAGTGCCGAAGGACGGTCCGTCGGCAGGAGTTACAATGGTAACGGCTTTGGTGTCGGCACTTTCCGGTATACCGGTAAGATGCGATGTTGCAATGACCGGTGAAATTACTTTGCACGGTAAAGTACTGCCTATAGGCGGATTGCGTGAAAAAACAATGGCAGCGTATAAAGCAGGTATTCATACTGTTATAATTCCGGCAGGCAACAGGGGAGATCTTGATGAGGTTGACGATGCTGTAAAGTCTGCTACAGAATTTATATTTGTTTCAAGGCTTGAAGATGTTCTGAGTACTGCATTGTGCAAAACGAAAGATGAAAGTAATATACAGTCTGATATTATTTTAACTCCTGAAGAATCAGCCGGAGGGCAAGCAGTATCAGTAAGATCATAGGAGGTTTTAATGAATTATAATAAAGCAGAATTTTCGGCAGCGTACGGAACTTTTTCACAGATTCCTCCGTGCGAGCGTATTGAAATTGCATTTTCGGGACGTTCAAATGTTGGAAAATCTACATTAATAAATAAGATCTTTAATAGAAAAAATCTTGCCAGAGTCAGCTCGGTGCCGGGAAAAACCGCAACAATTAATTTTTATGGATTGGAAAATGTTTACTTTGTGGATCTGCCGGGGTACGGCTATGCAAAAATAGCAAAATCCGAAAAGCGCCGATGGTCTGAATTAATTGAAGGGTATCTTAATTCCGATAGGGATATAAGACTTATTTTTCAGCTTATAGATATGCGTCATGCACCGTCGGCAGACGATATTCATATGATTAATTACCTTGTTGAAGCACAGCTGCCGTTTGTCATTATACTTACAAAGGCGGATAAACTGAAAAAAATGCAGCGTATTGAAAGAATGGAAGCTTTTAAAACAGAAATTCCATACTTTAATGATATTCATATTATTCCGTTTTCATCTCAAACCTTTGAGGGTGTAGAAGAAGTAAGGAATATTATAGAGGAAATAGCTAATGAAGATTCAGAGGAGGTCTGAACCTTCAAACTAAATTGAAAGGAATGTTGAAAATGTTTGTATCTGAAAATCTCGGAGTTAATGAAAAAGGTCATCTGACAATAGGCAAAATTGATACCGTAGAACTGGCTAAGCAGTATGGTACACCTCTCTATGTCATGGACGAAGCTTTGATAAGAAAGCACTGTCAAAGCTATAAAAGCAGTATTGATAAGTTTTATGGCGGTAAAGGACTTGTATGCTATGCAAGTAAGGCGTTTTGCTGTATTGAAATGTGCAGAGTTATGAAGGACGAGGGAATCGGTCTTGATGTAGTTTCGATCGGCGAGCTTTATACTGCCACTAAAGCCGGATTTGACTGTGATAAGATTTGTTTTCACGGTAACAATAAAACCGATGAAGAGCTTGAGTATGCTGTTGATTTAAAGGTCGGAAGAATTATTGTTGATAATATTTACGAACTGGAAAGACTTGATAAAATTGCTGAAAGCAAGGGTGTTAAGGCAAATATTATGTTCAGAATCAAGCCGGGTATCGACGCTCATACTCATAATTTTATCAGAACAGGTCAGATAGACAGTAAATTCGGATTCGCACTGGAAACAGGTGAAGCCATGGAAGCTGTAAAAAAAGCGCTCAGCTGTCCTAACATTAACCTTAAGGGTGTTCACTGTCATATTGGTTCACAGATTTTTTCAATAAATCCTTTTGTTGAGGCTGCTGAAGTTATGCTGAAATTTATTTCTGATATAAAGCAGGAAACAGGTCATGAGGTTGTTGAACTTAATCTCGGCGGAGGTTTCGGTATTAAATATGCTGAAAATGATGATCCTGTTCCTTATGAGGCTTATATGGAAAAGGTTTCTGCTGCTGTTAAGAAGAGCTGTGAAAATCTGGGAATTACACAGCCGTTTATACTTATCGAACCGGGACGTTCAATGGCAGGTCCTGCCGGAATTACTCTTTACACATGCGGCGGAATTAAGAATATTCCTAATATAAGAACTTATGTATCAATTGACGGCGGTATGACAGATAATCCTAGATACGCTCTTTATCAGTCTGAATATGAGGCTCTTGTAGCCAATAAAGCAGATAAGCCCAGAGATAAAAAGGTTACTATTGCCGGAAAGTGTTGCGAGAGCGGCGATTTGATCGGTGAGGGTATGTCTTTACAGGAAGCTGAACCGGGAGATATTATTGCAGTATGCGCAACAGGTGCTTATAACTACTCAATGTCTTCCAACTATAACAGAATTCCTAAGCCCGCTACAGTTTTTGTAAATAACGGAGATTCAAAAGTTGTTATCAAAAGAGAAACTCTTGATGATATAATCAGAAATGATATTTAATTGAACATAAAAATTAATCCCTGCTTTATAAGCAGGGATTTTGTTGTATTGAGTAAAATAATTTTATTTTTCAATTTCAGTTTTTTTAACAACGTCAATTCCCAGTACGTCAAGGCTTTCCTTATCTACAGGGGATGGGCATTCAGACATAAGCTCACTTGCGTTTTGTACTTTTGGGAATGCAGTAACATCTCTAAGACTTTCAGCTCCAAGCATAACCATTGCAAGTCTGTCAAGACCGATTCCAAGACCGCCGTGCGGAGGTGCGCCAAATTTATAAGCCTCGACAAGGAAACCGAATTTAGCTTCGATTTCTTCATTTGTAAGACCTAAAGCTTGGAACATTTTCTGCTGAAGTTCATAATCAGTAATACGAATTGATCCTGAGGATAGTTCTGTTCCGTTTAGTACTAAGTCAAATGCTTTCGCATAAACCTTTTCCGGAGCTGATTCAAGATACTGTATGCATTCATCGTTAGGCATTGTGAAAGGATGATGCATAGCAACATAACTGTTTGTTTCTTCGTCATATTCAAAGAACGGAAATTCTGTGATCCACAGGAAATTAAATTTATCAGCCGGAATAATATCAAGCTTTTTGGCAACGTGAAGTCGCAGCGCACCTAGTACAGGCAGCGTAACTTTATTTTTATCGGCAATGATAAGAGCAGTATCGCCTTTTTCACAGCCGATTTTTGTCAGAATAGCATTTATTTCTTCTTCACTGAAAAATTTAGCAAATGAGCATGACGGCTTTTCATCAACCCATCTTACGTAGGCAAGTCCTTTAGCGCCGATGCCTCTTACCATTTCGGTAAGTTTGTCAATTTCCTTTCTTGTTAGAACAGACGCTGAATTTTTTGCTACAATAGCTCTGACACTTCCGCCGTTTTTGACAGCGTCTGAAAATACTCCGAAACTGCAGTCAGCTACTAAGTCAGAGAAGTCCTGAATTTCCATATTAAAACGTGTATCAGGCTTGTCCGAACCGTAACGTTCCATTGCTTCGTTATAGCTTAAACGAGGCAGGGGAGTACTGATATCAATATTAAGTACATTTTTGAAAAGATATGAAATAAATCCTTCTGTCATGGAAAGAATATCTTCAACATCTACAAATGACATTTCAAGGTCAATCTGAGTAAATTCCGGTTGACGATCCGCTCTTAGATCCTCGTCACGAAAACATCTTGCAAGCTGAATATATCTGTCCATACCGGCAACCATAAGGAGTTGTTTATAAATCTGAGGAGATTGGGGCAGTGCATAGAATTTTCCATTATGTACTCTTGACGGAATCAGATAATCTCTTGCACCCTCCGGTGTTGATTTCATCATCATAGGAGTTTCAATTTCAGTAAAATCATTTGCATAGAAATACTCTCTTGCCGCTTTTGCAATCTTATGACGCATAATCAAATTCTGCTGAAGGGGCTGTCTTCTTAAATCAAGGTAGCGATATTTCAGTCTTAATTCCTCGTTAACCTTTGTTTCATTTGTAATTTCAAAAGGAGGAGTCTGCGCCTTTGCCAGTATACGAAGGTCTGAAACAATAATTTCAATTTCTCCTGTTTTGATTTCCTTATTAATACTTGCACGTTTTGCGGTAACACCTTTTGCCATAAGTACAAATTCACTTCTGCATGATGCGGCTTTTTCAAATATAGTTTTATCTGTGGTATCGTTAAAAGCAAGCTGTACGATTCCTGTCTTATCTCTTAAGTCAATAAAAATAAGATTACCCAAATCACGAATCTTTTGAACAAATCCGCCTACTATTACCTCAATTCCTTCTTGCGTTACTTCTCCGCAATAGTGTGTACGCTTTAAGCCATTCATATTATCAGCCATAATATTTCTCCATTCTGCCGTATTATAATACAGTAAACTAAATTTTATAAAATTAGCGTGATTCCCTCACGCTAATGGTATTGTTTTATATTTTTATTTATGTTTTTTACCGGAGTATTCATTAACAATGATTTTTATTCTGTTAATAAGTAAGTATAAGATAAGTAATATAGAAACTATAAGCGGAATAACAAATATTATTTTTGTTACAGTGGGAAATTCACTTAATTTAATTATAAAAACAGTATATAAAGCTATTGCAATAAATAATAAAACAGATAATCCGGCAAGTAAAATATTTTTCAAAAAATTTTTATTCATTATATATTTTCAAGTACCTCATCAAACATTTCTCCTATTGCAATATCAGAAAAATGTTTACTAAAAGAGGAATCGAGAATAATGTCAGTTTCTTCACCGGTTTTCATATTTTTTAATTTTGCTTTCTTTTCGTTTATTTCATTTTCCCCGAGAACCATAGTAAAGGCAGCTCCAAGCTTGTCAGAATACTTCATTTGTGATTTCAGACCACGTCCTACAGTATCGTATTCAACCCACAGACCAGAGCTTCTCAATTCAGCTGCAAGTTTCATAGCGTAAGGTACAATTGATTCGTCCATAGGTGCGATATATAGACTGCACTGCATATCATCGGCAAAAGATATTCCCTGATTTTCCATTGTCAGAATAAGACGTTCAAGTCCCATAGCAAAGCCTAAAGCGGGAGTTTTCTGACCTCCCATTTGTTCGATAAGACCGTCATATCGTCCGCCGCCGCAGATAGTTCCCTGAGCGCCGATATCAGTTGTGACAAATTCAAATACAGTTTTTGTATAATAATCAAGACCTCTTACAATTTTCGGATCAACTTTAAACTTAATATTTAAATTATCAAGATAGGATTTTAATTTTTCAAAGTGTTCAGAGCATTCATCACAAAGATAATCAAGAATGAGGGGAGCGTCCTTGGCGATTTCAGAGCAAACAGGACTTTTACAGTCGAGAATTCTCATAGGATTTTTTTCCAGTCTTGAAAGACAAGTATCACAGAGCTTGTCTTTTTTGTTTTCAAAATAGCCTTTAAGAGCCTTATGATATTCTGCCCTGCACTTAGGACAGCCTATGGAATTGATTTTCAGTTCAACATTTTTTATTTCCAGCATGTTTATAATATCGTTTGCCATTGAAATAACATCTGCGTCAGCAGACGGCAAAGAACTTCCGGCCATTTCGACACCGAATTGGTGAAATTCTCTAAGACGACCTGCCTGAGGACGTTCATGACGAAAGCAGGAAAGTATGTAAAAAACCTTTTGCGGCATAGCCTCGTTTAAAAGACCGTTTTGCATCATAGCTCTGATTGTTCCGGCAGTGCCTTCAGGGCGGAGAGTGAATTTTGTTTCTTTTGCGATAACAGAGTACATTTCTTTTTGTACTACATCTGTAGTTTCTCCTACCGAACGCTGAAACAATTCCGTATTTTCAAAGGTAGGAATACGGATTTCTTTAAAGCCGTACATAGAAGCAACATCTCTTGCAGTGTTTTCAACAGTATTCCATTTGTTAATGTTTTTGGGTATTACATCTTCAGTTCCATTGGGTCTTTTTATAATTAACGCCATAAGAATCTCCAATCTGCCGCTTAAATATTTAAAAAGAATTTTTGTGCGGCGGACAAAAATATCATAGATTATAATAATGATCAGCAAACATTATTTAAATCGTCCCCGAAGGAACGATTTAAATTTTGTTCTTTTATATATTCGGACTGCCAATCTCACGCCAGTCAAGATCTCCTCTTTCAAGGGAAAGAATAAGAGCTTCAGCAGTTGCAATGTTTGTAGCAACCGGAACATTATGAACATCGCACAATCTCAGAAGATTGATATCATTAGGTTCATTTGCTTTCGGATTAATCGGATCTCTGAAGAAAAGCAGTACGTCTATTTCATTGCATGATATTCTGGCGCCGATTTGCTGTCCGCCGCCTTGAGTTCCGCCGAGGTAGCGGACTATTTCCAATCCGGTAGCTTCGCTTACCAATTTGCCGGTTGTTCCCGTTGCACATAAATTGTATTTGGACAGTATACCGCAGTAAGCGGTGCAAAATTGAACCATAAGTTCCTTTTTGGAATCATGGGCTATTAAGGCTATTGTCATTTCTGGGTCCTTTCCATTACGCAGTGAGTAAT
Organism: uncultured Oscillospiraceae bacterium; assembly: GCA_949745795.1. Lineage (GTDB taxonomy): Bacteria > Bacillota > Clostridia > Oscillospirales > Ruminococcaceae > Porcipelethomonas. The sequence continues at coordinate 96,826 of CATKAZ010000096.1, forward strand.
ACATATTTTTTTAAGAGTCTTTCTAAATTTATTTTTATAGGCAATGTAGTATTCAAATTATGCAGGCACAAAAGTGTATACAAAGAATTTATACATGATAATTTGTAAAACTGCCTAGTTTTTTGTTTACTAACTCATAATATATTATACCATAAAATGAATAATTGTCAAAGAGAAATTTATGTTATTTATTAAAATCGTTTATGTTGAATGATTTAAGATGTTAGCATTTGTTGATTTTGACGAAATATAAAAAAGCGAGAAGAATTTCCCGCTTTTTTATATTATTTTTTACTCATCATCTTGAGATGAAATTACAGTAGCAGTTGTTTCGGCGGCAGTAACTGTATTGCCGTTTTCATCTGTTACAGAGGTAGCGGCAGTAGTTTTAGGAGCTAAGAAATTAATAGTATCTGAACCGTTTGCACTGCCGTTTTCAGGAAAGTTTTTATAATATGCCTGAATAATGCTTCTGATCATGTATTTTGAATATTCACCGCCCTCAACAATTCCTGCAAATGCGATTTGAGGATCGTCTGCCGGAGCAAATCCAACGAATGTGGAGTCTGTTAATTCTTCGCCGTTACGCCAGTTCTGAGGAGTACCGGTTTTAATAGCAACATCAAATCCTAAATTTGAAAGAGAATATTCTGCCGGAAAATTATTGCTCGATGCCAAGATCATACCTTGAGTTATAAAATCATAAATGTAATCATAGTTAAGATCAATTTGTTCTGCAATGTCAGGTTCATGGTCTTTTACTTTTTCCGTCATTGAATAGTCATAAATACTGTCTACAAGATGAGGTTTATATCTAGTACCTTTGTTTGCAATAGTTGATGCCTGAACAGCCATTTGAAGGGGGGTAACCGCCATTTCAGACTGTCCGATACCTGCCTGTAATACCTGACCTACCGTCCAGTCAAGGTTAATATCATTAAATCTTTCCGGGGTAGCAAAGGCTCCTGCATAGTCTCCGGTTTCAATACCGGTATGCTGACCGAACCCGTACATTGTAGCATATTCGGTAAGCTTATCAATACCGAGTCTGCGGCTTAGCTCATAAAAATAAATATTACAAGAAACTCTAAGAGCTTCAGCGACTGCAATATCATTGTGATATCCTGTACATCCGTATATTTCGTCATAGAATGTCATTTTATGTGCACAATTAAAGGTA